>CAYGHF010000035.1:0-7346 GCA_964349795.1 uncultured Saccharimonas sp. (SeqCode)
CCCAACTCGCCCAGCTAGGGATGACAGAGACGAACGAGCAGAATCACCTTCTGATGAGTCAAGCAGCCAAGACGACAATACCGCGCCAACTACTGACGACGAGCCAGAGGATGATGAGGTTGCTGAAGTAGAAGAAGTAGAACAAAAGAGTGATGTTGTAAGTAAGACTCGTAAAGAACTGGACGACCTCGACGACCTTGATATATAATTGCGCTTACGTTCGGCTGTAGCCACAGCGGCAAAAACAAAAATTAAAGCTCTGCGAGTCATCCTTCGCCAAGGCTATGGATGAGGGCTTTATGTGACAGACGGAACCCTTTAGCAGGGTTCTTTTTGTTTATTGCTCTGCTGGGTATGACGTCGCGATGTCGTCTGGTCTATTTTGACGAATAAGGAGAGCGGTTAGAGCTAATCCACCTGTTGCCAGCAAGAGAGCGTCGCCAAACCTATCGTCATTTACTTCACGCCCGTTTGCGTCAACCTCATTGACGGACATATAGAATACCTCGCTGCGATGTTGAGGACCCTGTAGCGTATACTCGGCATCATGACGATCAAAAGGATCAATAACACGCTCAGCCAACATGCTGCCGCTGGCAAGAGCAAGCGAAGCGCATAGTACTTTCACACTCTTCATGAGGCAATGTTATAATGTTTAAGATGAAAATTCAAATTATTACTCTGTTTCCAGAGATGTTTCCAAGTGTGTTAGATGCCAGCATGCTTTGGAAAGCCCAAGATCGTAAATTGGTAGAAATTAGCTACGTAAACTTGCGTGAGTTTGGTCTGGGCAAACGTAAAACTGTTGATGACACTCCTTACGGTGGTGGTGATGGTATGCTGTTGAAGCCTGAGCCGCTCTTTGCTGCAACTCGAATAGCTAAGAAGAACGACCCCACCGCCAAAGTGCTACTAATGACTGCTCGTGGCAAACGCTATGTGCAGGCTGATGCTAAGCGTCTGGCTGACAAAAAACAAGGGTTGATTATCATTTGTGGCCGTTATGAAGGTTACGATGAGCGAATTATAAGTCTAGTTGACGAACAGATATCGGTCGGTGACTATGTACTAACAGGTGGGGAGATACCAGCCATGACAGTTATCGATAGTGTAGTTAGGCTCATTCCGGGAGTGCTTGGTGGTGAAACAAGTGCTGAAATCGAGAGCTTTAGCGACGGTAAGACCCTAGAATTCCCGCAATACACTCGACCAGAAGAATTTGAAGACATGCGGGTTCCAGAAGTGCTGCTTAGTGGTAATCACGCTGAAATTGCCAAATGGCGCAAAGAACATTCCAAGTCTGCGGATACAAAGTAGGGAAAAGAGTACCAAAGCCGTTTAGAGATTGCTGCATACGGGGCAGGGTTCTTCGGAGTCGTTTTCGTATTTCCAACGGTTACTGGCAATAACCCAAGGTTCAAAGTCGTGATAACCAATCAGGTCGGCTATTCGTCGCAATGCCCAGCCGATTATGCCGTATAGTTCTAGTTTGCCGCGCATCACTGCTGCCCAGTAGTCGCCAACAGGAATCACATAAGCTGGCTTTATGGCATGGTAGGCTTGCTTCTCTTCTCCGTCGTGGTCTCTGATAAAATTGTTTGCCACGAAATGTCCGTCATGTATTGCTGTTTGTGCCATGCCGCTGTAGGGGGTGTCGGCGTTATCACCAAGCACATAGATATTGGGTTCAGCTTCCAAGTACTGGTTTACGCGAACCTTGCCGTTCGGAGACAATTGAAAATTATGCTTCGCAAAAAATGAGTGGTTTGCCACACCGGCAGTCCAGACTACTGTTTTACTCAGTAGCTTTCGATTTTCCAGCATTAGTTCATCGGCGGTTTCGGCTTTTACAGTTGTGTTGAGATACAGAGTGACGCCAAGTTTGCGCAACCGTTTGGCAACTGCTCGGGACATGGGTTTTGGCATACGTGGGAGTAAGCGAGGGGCTGCCTCAACAAGTTCGACTTTTGGCCTAGTGTGTTTTAGGCCGTGATTTTTGGCAATTCGACGCATATAACTCACCATGGCACCGGCAACCTCAATGCCAGTCGGCCCGCCGCCGACAATCACGTAATTGTGATCCATGCGTTTTTCATCAATGAGGTGTTGGTGTAGATGTTTCTTTAGTTCTTCGGCGTCGTGGTTACTTTTAACACCGTATGAGTACTCAGCTAGCCCTTTAATATTGAAGTAATTAGTGGTTGCACCAAGAGCAAGTATCAGTGAGTCGTAGGGGAAAGTAGCCTTGAGAGCTGTGGTTACCGCGTGGTTTTTGCGGTCAAGTTCGGTAACTAGGTCTTGAACGATGGTTATATCTTTATCTTTAAATAACTTTTCAAGTGGCAAGCTAGATAATATGCGTTTCCCTCCGGCGGCAGTGTGATACAAGGCAGGGTAATATCGAAAATCCGCGTGGTCGCTAATCAGCGTGACGTCGAACATCTTGCTGTCAGCAAGCTCAAGTGCTGCTTTTGCACCAGCGAAGCCTCCACCAACAATGACAATACGTTTCTTCAAATGATTTTCCTTATAATGCTCATGGATTTCTTGAGATTATGGTAGCATGCTACTCGGTCAAATGTAAGTCACAGCCACCACAATACAAAACAATGTTTTTTAGCTGCTCTTGACTGCCTAAAATAGCTGTTTTGCTTCGCTCCATATATGCTCATATGCTTTGTCACAAAAACAGCTATTTTAGTCTAGTCATTTAACACCTAAAATTTCTTCATTTTGTTTTGAGGTGGCTGTAGCTTGCGCGAGGTACAGATTATCGCTAAGCTAGAGCGGTATGGAACAATTTGTCCAAGCCTTAAAACAAAACGGATTTACAGGTGACATTGAGTCAGACAAGGTCATCAGGGAGCAGTTTAGCCATGATGCTTCGTTGTTTGAGCTAGTGCCGGAACTAGTAGTTGCTCCAAAGAACACAAAAGACGTGTGTGTGCTTGTCCAGACCGTTAATCAACTGAAACCATCATTACCAAACCTGTCTCTTACGGCTCGCTCGGCAGCTACATGTATGTCTGGTGGAGCAATCTCGGAGTCGGTAATTGTAGATTTCAAAAAGTACTTTACTGCCATAGAAGAGGTTTCGGAAAGTTTTGCACGGGTTCAACCGGGTGTATATTATCGTGATTTTGAAAAAGAGACGTTAAAGCACGGTGCGCTGATGCCGTCTTACCCCGCCAGCCGAGAATTGTGTACGGTAGGTGGAATGGTAAGTAACAATTCAGGCGGTGAAAAATCGTTGCAATATGGCAAAACCGAAAAGTTTGTTTCAGAACTTGAGGTTGTGTTAGGTGACGGCAATGCCTACATCGTCAAGCCGCTGTCCAAGACCGAACTTGACGTTAAAATTGCTCAGCAAGATTTTGAAGGGCAGTTATACCGTAGCGTTCTTCAGCTAGTTGATGAGAATTATGAAAAGATTAAAGGCGCCCAGCCGCGGGTTAGCAAAGATTCTACGGGGTATCATTTATGGAATATATTGGACAAAGAAACTGGCATCTTTGATTTGACTCAAGCGATAGTCGGTGCGCAGGGTACATTAGGCTTTGTGACGGATATAAAGTTCCGCTTGGTGGCGGCACCAAAGCATTCTGGCACGCTAGTAATATTTCTTGAAAAGATGGATAACTTGGGTGCCGTGATAAACAAAGTTTTGACGCACAACCCAGCTACGTTTGAAGGCTTTGATAACTATACTTTAATGCTAAGTTTCAAACTATTTTACTATTTCCACAAAACGTTAGGTTGGGGAGGTATGATCAAGCTGGCTTTCCAGCTAATACCTGATGCGCTTAAGTTATTTAGAGGTATACCGAAAATGGTGCTGCTAGTTGAGTTTAACGGTGCAAGCCCCGAAGAAGTCGCGCACAAGGTTCATACCATGCGCGAAGACTTGAAAGAGTATGGACACGATGCCCTGTTTGAGGAAGACGAGACCGAAGCAAAGGCCAAAAAGTTTTGGATAATGCGCCGCGAGAGCTTCAATTTGCTTAGAAAAAAAGTGCATGATAAGCACACAGCGCCATTTATTGATGACTTGGTTGTTTCCCCCCAATTTTTGCCAAACTTTCTGCCAGAACTTCGCGCCATTGTTGATAAATATAAGTTGCTAGCCACCGTGGCAGGGCATATGGGTGACGGCAATTTTCATGTTATCCCGCTGATGGAGATAGAAAAAGAATCTGAAAGGGCAAAATTACTGCCAGCAATGAAAGAAGTAAACGAACTGGTTCTAAAATATGGTGGCAGTCTGAGCGGAGAACACAATGACGGTATGATTCGTGGACCTTGGCTTGAGCAGATGTACGGGGCAGAAGTATTAACTTTATTCAAGCAATTAAAACACAGCTTCGATAATCTGAACATATTTAATCCGCACAAAAAGACCGATGCCTCATGGGAATACACCATGGCTCACATTAGGCAAAAATTTTAACACCACCTCGCGGTGGTGTTAAAGTAGCCGCACGTGACTGTTTTATTCTAGTACTGGGTAAGTTTTGACAATGCTTTGTTTCACCCACCAACCGCGTAAGCCAAATACTTGTTGTTTGTTGGTTGCACCAAGCGCTAATAGCAACAAGATATAAACTATGTGGTCGTCTAGTATTGGGTTGTTGTCTGGAGGCAACGCAGCGCTCCACATCATTATTAGCAACAATGAACCTGTTATAGTGGCAAGTCGCATGCCGATGCCAAGGACCAGCGCGGTACCTATGAGCAATAAACCGCCCATAAATAGCCAGTCAACCAATGAATTGCCAGCCAAGCTTTGGTAAAAATCAGCCAGTGGCCCCTTGGTGCCAAACTTCAAGAAGCCTAATGTAGGTGACCCACCTTCCAGCCAAGCCTTACTGCACATCTGAGTGACTACGTCTGTTTTGGCATCTCTACAGGTGGCAAAGCCCAGACCGATTAATTTATCAAAAAACGCCCATAAAAATATCAACCCTAGACTAATTCGTGCCAGCGCTAGTGCCAACAAACCATTGGTATTTAGTTTCGTTGCTGCCATGTTACCATCCCCCTTATGCTTAGTATATAGATATAGTAGTCTCGGTATGGCTATATGGCAATAGTCACTTGCAAATTATTCCGACTTTGTTTTTTCAGCAATCAGTCGACGACGGTTGTGCGCTATAGCGATAGCTAGCGAAACAGACGCGAGGTAAAAGAGCCCACTTAAACATGACGATATTAGTGCTGCTGGTCGAGTTATTACCAGCGCGGTGCCGCTGGCTAGTGTTAGCGAAACCAGCGCGTAAGATATGCCAAAGCCTGCGTTTAATGGTGCAATTAGTAGGTATGTAGTATATAGGATGCTACTTATGGCAATTATGATGTGTGTAGCCAAAATCATATCAATATTATACAGCGCTTACGGTAATAGTCTACCAACCGATGCCATTATCGCGAACGCGACAGTTACAATCAGCGAGTATAGGAACATATTCTTAGCCCACGCAGTGTCATCCTTGGTGGTAAACCCCAACAATGCTATATACACCCAGATCAGACTAACTACTGACATTACTATCAGGTATGTATAGCGGGCGTAACCATACATAGCCAGCGCTACTATGGCAACATAGAATGCCAATATATACGCCAGCATCTCTATTTTTGTTCTCAGGATTCCTTTTTTTACAGGTAGAACTGGTACTTTTGCTGAAACATATTCTTTGCGTCGTCTTATGGCAATGGCGTAAAAATGAGGCATTTGCCAGAATACTAAAATCGTAAATAGAAGCGCAGCGCCTAAGTCGAGCTTATTGACAGCTGCCGTATAGCCAGCCACTGGTGGTATTGCTCCTGAAATACTACCAACCAGCGTTCCGTAGCTTGAACGCCGTTTCCATATGCTATAAACACAAACATAAAAAAACAAACCCAGACAACCCATCAACACCGTCAAGGTATTGGTGAATTGGGCTAAAACAAAAAAACCAATCAGCCCAAGAATTGTCGCGTAGACTAGCGCAGAAGAGGTGGGGATGACCTTTTTTACTAGAGCCCGCGATTTTGTTCTGACCATTTTGTCATCGATATTTCTGTCGATGTAGTTATTGAAAACGCAGGCCGATGCTACTATCAGCGAACTACCCAGCAACGTCTGCATCAGCGATACAGCCAAGCGACCTTTTGTTGCCAGAAGATACCCCGCCGTAAGATTAGTGGCATTCCCGTAAATAATACCCGGCTTAGTTAGGTAGTAGTAGTCCCTGAAAGTGGCTATCGCTTGATCCCTTCATCGTCGATGATATATTTACTTGTTTCTGTTGGTGGTATGGCATCACTGCCATGATGATAATCTAGGTTATACATTATCCACAATGAACCGAATGCAATTATCGCCACTACCGTTATCATAAAAATAAACGCAATCACGTTCCAGCTAGCATCTTTGCCAATACCTAGGTGCAAAAAAAAGATCAGTTGTACCAGTAACTGCAGTATTGCCAAAAGTGCCAAAGCCAATATTTGTTTCCATCCCGTCATTATCCCTTGCGAGACTAGGGTATAGGCCGAAGCGGTCAGCATGATTGATAACGTAAAACCTAAAGTGTAGGATCGAACCGAACTAGTAGCAGTAATCTTGTCATTTTTCATGCGCCGACTCCCAACATATAAACAATGGTAAAGATAAAGATCCAGATTATATCTAGGAAGTGCCAAAAGATACCAAGCATAATAAGTTGATGCTGATTTTGAGTGCTTATACCGTTTTTAGCAATTTTAATAACTAACACCAGCAGCCATATCAGCCCAAACAAAATATGCAGACCATGCGTACCAACTAATGTGAAGTATGCCGACAAAAAGCCATTTACTTGCCATCCGTAGCCTTCAGCAACCAAGTGGCTGAATTCATTGATTTCAAGTCCAAGGAAGATCGACCCTAGAATAAGAGTTACTACAAAGCCAAGGGCGGCTTTATTTATTTGTTTGTTGCGCACTGCCAACAAGCTCAGACCGCAGACAAAACTACTTGCCAGCAACACCATTGTCTCTAGCAGAACGTAGGGTAAGTTAAATAACTCTTGGCTTGTTGGTCCTGAGTGGGCACCATTCCGCAGTACCACAAAAGTCGCGAATAGTGTTCCAAACAAGACACAGTCGGTCATCAGGTAGATCCAGAAGCCAAAAATATTTTTAGAAGCTGTTACGTCATGAGTCTGCTCGTTCATGTCAACTCTCGCTTTTTTTGTGACAAATTTTCTATAACTTTGATTTCACTAACTGGCATAACATATTCGGTATGTTCGTCAGTTAGGCGTATTATCAGACAAACCAAAACAGCAACCACGCTAGCGGCGGCTAGCCACCACAAATGC
>CAYGHF010000036.1:0-7230 GCA_964349795.1 uncultured Saccharimonas sp. (SeqCode)
CTTGACTAACTTGCTGTTTGTATTTTTTAGGGTTCTTCGATAAATGTTTCGTCAAAGCTGTTGGCTTGCTCAGCCTTAGTCAAAAGACTGTCGGTGTCAGTATTCTTGCCTGCATTTAGGTCTTTTGGCGACATTTTTCTACCAGCTTTTTTGAGTGCTTCGAGTGTATTAGTTTGCGACGAGGCAAGGCTTAGACTAGTTGTCAGTGCAAAGTTACTAGTCTTGCTGTCTTTGGCCTTAGACGCGCCAATATTTGCTACGCGTATTATTTCTGTTTGCTGCTTGGCAACTGACTGCAAGTCAACCACGTTTTGGTTGCTAGCGCTATTTAGTAAACTCACAACCACTGACACAATAATAAACAGCACAACGACACCAAGCCCAACAAAAATTATTCGTTGTTTTGTAGAATCAGTTCTCGGCAATATGGTTTTTTTCTTTTTCTTTTTATCCTCGTACAAAAAAGCATATGGATTCTGCTGACCCTGTGGTGAGGGAGAAACTGGCGGGGGAGCTGGCGGGGGTGTTTGTGGTTGCATAGGCTCTATTTAAGCATAGGCGGCATAAGAAAGACCAGATGGCGTACAATAGTAACAGATATGGATCATGTAGTGAGCCCTTGATAACATTATGTACTACGTATATATTCTTCAATCACAAGTAAGATCACGGTTATATATTGGTAAAACAACCAATCTAAAGCGTCGTATCTCAGAACATAATGCAGGTCAAAATGCATCTACTACACCTTATATGCCCTGGATTCTCATTTTCTATGAGGCATATTTCAATAAGGATGATGCCAACAGACGTGAAAAATACCTGAAGACAACCCAAGGCCATCAAGCCATTCAAAGAATGCTTCACGACTATTTCGCACAATCTGAAAAGATGCATTTTGAATATCAAGGATCTACTACGTGATGGATGCCGTAGAAGATATTAAGGGTAGGCTGTCGATAGAGGACGTAGTAAGCGAATACGTTCAGCTAAAGCGTGCCGGTCGTAACTTTAAGGGCCTTAGTCCGTTTGGGAATGAGAAAACGCCCAGTCTTATGGTTAGCCCAGAAAAACAGATTTGGCATGATTTTAGCTCTGGCAAAGGTGGCAATATGTTCAGCTTTGTCATGGATATGGAAGGGTTAGATTTCAGAGGAGCATTGGAGCTTCTAGCACGGAAAGCCGGCGTAGATCTGACTCAGTATCAGACTGGACGCAGCGCGGCAACCGGAAGGACAAAAGAGCGCATGTACCAAGCTCATGAACTAGCAGCAAAGTTCTACCAAGCCCATTTTTCGAAACATCAGGCTGCCTTGGAATACATATTTAAAAAGCGGAAGTTCACCAAGGACGTAGCGTTGGCTTTTCAGATTGGCTACTCTCCAAATACCGGCGTCGGATTGCTTAACTTCTTAAAAAAACAGGGCTTCAGTGAAAAAGAGCTGCAGGACTCTGGTCTATTAACAAAACGGTTCAAAGGTGGCGATATGTTTCGTGGCAGAATTATGATACCGCTGATGGATGCGCAGGGTAGGGTAATTGGCTTTACTGCCAGACTGCTAGAAGACAACCCAGACGCCCCAAAGTATTTGAACACTCCTCAAACTTTGTTATACGACAAGGGCAGACATGTGTTTGGCTTGCATCTTGCTAAAGATGCTATTCGCCAGAGTAAATATGCCGTGGTGGTGGAGGGCAATCTGGACGTTATCGCTAGTCACCAGATAGGTGTTAATCAAGTAGTTGCCACTGCCGGCACGGCAATGACAGAGATGCACCTAAAAGCACTTAGTAGATTTTCGTCCGATATAAGATTAGCTTTTGACCAAGACAATGCTGGCATTGCTGCCACCGAGCGGGCAATACCAATTGCACACAAAGTTGGTATAAATCTGAGCATCATCGACATACCAGAGGGCAAGGATCCCGACGAACTTATTCAAAAAGATCCAAAAGCTTGGGAGCAGTCACTCACCAAGCACAAAGATGCCCAAGATTGGCTGATCAGCCAATACGAAAAACGGGCAGATCTTACCACTTATGCAGGCAGAGATCAGTTCAAACAGGCCGTACTGGCATCTGTAAAACGTCTGGAAAGTGCCGGTGAACAAGGTGTCTACGCCAAAAAAGTTGCTCAGATTTTGGGCTACAGCGAAGAAGCAGTAAAAGATGAGCTCAAACTTATCAAATCTGGGCGTACTACCTATAAATCCGTGCAACGCACGGAACCAAAGCTAGACAAATCTCGTTTGGAAATCAAAAAAGCCCAAGACCACTTGCTAGCTATCTGCCTAAACCAGACACCACTGCGTACCTATATAAAGTCGCTTGACCCAGAAATGCTATCCGATGAAGACGGCAAGGAATTATTAAAGTTTTTGGTTAACAATCCTGACTTTACGGGCGCTTCAAAAGAGTCCGAGACTTTGCGTCCCATCGCGGATTATGTTAAAATCTTAGGTCTACAGTATGAGGAACTCTATCAGGATCTCGGGTTATTAGAGCTTCGTAATGAAGCCACTCGGTTGCAGGTTCGTTTGATAGAAAGCTACGTCAAAACGAAGAAAAAAAAGTTATCAGAAGCACTACTGACTTCCGATGAGGCAGATACCAAAAATTTGTTAGAGCAGGCACGAAATCTCGACGAACTACTAAAGAAGAAATAACTAGGAGCAACCATGGCAACTACTAAGAAAACCGCACAAGAAGATCATGCTATTGATCCTGCGATGATCCAGATCAAAGATGAGTTATTAGAAAAAGCCAAAAAAGATGGCAAAATTGACCAGCGAGACATTTTTGCTGCTATCCCTGATACGGCCGAGAATATAGATGTGCTGGACCAGTTGTACACCGAACTGGCTGACGCTAATCTGGTCATTGCTGAAGCTGGTGAACCAACCGCTGAGGGGTTCAAAGACGTTTGGGCAACAGAGGACACAGAGGAAGAAGTCGTTGCTGACGCACCTGTATACCTTGACGATATTTCTGACGACTCTGTCCGACTTTACCTGCGTGAAATTGGTAAAATTCCACTTCTGACTGCTCCAGAAGAGCTTGCTCTGGCGCAGCGTGTCGTGGCTGGTCACAAAGATGCCAAAGACAAAATGGCCGAAGCCAATATGCGTCTAGTAGTTAGCATTGCCAAGCGCTACGTTGGTCGTGGCTTGGACCTTTTGGATCTGATTCAAGAAGGCAACACAGGACTACTTCGTGCCGTCGAGAAGTTTGACCCAGACAAAGGTTTCAAGTTTAGCACCTACGCGACTTGGTGGATTCGTCAGGCTATCACTCGTGCTATTGCCGACCAAGCTAGGACCATTCGTATACCAGTGCACATGGTGGAAACCATCAACAAATTACTGCGCACCCAACGTCGTCTGACCCAAGAGCTCAATCGTGAGCCTACCAACGAGGAAATTGCCAAAGCTATGGAAATTGATGTCGACAAAGTAGAGCACATCATGAAGATCAAGCAAGACATTTCTAGTCTTGACGCCAGTGTGCGAGATGACGAAGAAGACAGTGTATTAGCTGACTTTATAGAAGATGAAGACACCGTCAGCCCAGAAGAATCTGCCACCGGTCAGCTACTGAAGGAGCACGTCAAAGACATGCTGAGTGCCTTAACCGAGCGTGAGCAAAAGATTTTGAAGTTACGATTTGGGTTAGAAGATGGCAAGAGCCACACTTTGGAAGAAGTAGGGCAGGAGTTTTCTGTTACCCGTGAGCGTATTCGTCAGATTGAAGCTAAGGCTTTGGCAAAACTGCGCAAGCACAAAGATGCCAAAAAACTGCACGACTATATAAAATAAAAGCATGAAAATTATTGGCATTTCTGGGACAAACGGGAGCGGCAAAGATACCGTCTCTGTAATGCTGGCTGAGCGTCATGGATATTTGAATGCTTCCGCAACCGAGATGTTTCTGAGTGAGTTAAAGACCAGAAACTGGCCGCCAGATCGTGAACACAAAGCAAAGCTTAGCGCCGAATGGCGTCGTGAATTTGGTATGGGCGTCATCGTAGACAGGGCAGTCGCCATGTTCAATCAAGCATCAAACAAATACAAAGGCATTGTTGTCGGCAGTCTGCGACACCCTGGCGAAGCCGACCGAGTACACGAACTTGGCGGTACTATGGTCTGGGTAGATGCCAGCCCAAATATCCGCTATGACCGTATCCAGAAGAACTTGGCAGAGCGAACTGGTACGCACGTAGAGCAAGACAAGACATTTGAAGAATTTCAAGCGGAAGAAAAGCGTGAGATGACACCAACAGGCGATGAAGCAACTCTTAGTATGTCAGCCGTAAAAGAACGAGCCGACATCACCATTGCAAATGATGGCGATGATGTGGGGGTTTTCAAAGATGCAGCTGAACAAGTCCTACAGCCCTACATCTAACACTTGGCTGCCAGATAGGGTATAATAGGCTCTCATGAAACCATTCAATCACTCAGAAACATTGTCAAGCTTTTCGTTTTTCCGTCGTGCGACCATCGCACCACTACTTGCTAGTGCTATGTTAGTTGGTTGTTCAGCAGATAACAAAAGTGCTCAGCCTACTACCACAACCCTAAGTGGCAGGGGTGAAGTGGGTGATGTAGGCGGTGCCGATAACCCACGTACAGCTTTCATTAATTTGTCTATGGGCGTTAGTGCAATGTGTATGCCCCCAGAAAGTGAAGTTATTGAAACTGGTGAAACTGTGTGGGGTCACACGGTTGAAGGTATCGAACCAAAGGACGGGCGTATCGCTAACTGGAAATGGGCCGCCCAAAAAGAATACTTGCTTGCAAAAGGTATTGATCCCGACGACGTTTTGGCCGGTCAAGCGCGCCCCATATTGGATGACTGCATTTTTCAGGAGCCTATAACTGACAATGGCGCCTACGCTCAACACTACGAAGAAACTGGTGTGACTACCTACTATGATGTTAACCACAATCCGATGGGGTGCACCCCTGACAATGCTTGTGAGCAAATGTTGACCGGTCTGTAGCTTATCTAGACTGGCCAAAAATTCTAAAACTACTACCTATAACACTTGTATAACAGATAGCGTATACTTAAATCTATGAGCGAGGTAAAAGTGGCTCCCAAGAAACTAGCCATTATTGACGGTAAATCTGTTTTTTATCGTGGCTACTACGCCATGCCAAATTTGAGCACAAAAGATGGTACGCCAACTGGCGGTGTCTATGGTTTCGCCACAATGGCGCTGGAAGTGATCAAACGTCTCAAGCCAGATTATGTCTGTGTGGCGTGGGACAAGCCAAAGACAAATATTCGCAAAAGGCTAGAACTTTACCCAGAGTACAAAGCCGGTCGCAAACCACCACCAGCTGACTTTTATGAACAGATCCCAATCTTGCATGAAGTGTTAGAGGCTTTCGGCTGGCCCTTGTACGAACTGGACGACTACGAAGCCGATGACATTATGGGCACATTGGCAGTTCAAGCAGCGGCGCAGGGGATTGATACTCAGCTCATCACCTCAGACTTAGACATGCTGCAGCTGATAAACGGCAATGTTCACGTCTATGCGCTTAAAAAGGGACTCAGCAACATAGAACTGTTTCGCCCAGAAACGTTTATATTAAAGTACGGCATTACGCCAGAGCAGTTTTTAGATCTCAAGGCACTAAAAGGTGACAGCTCGGACAATATCCCCGGTGTTTTAGGCATAGGCGAAAAGGGAGCTATTGAACTCCTAAAACAGTTCAAAACGCTGGACGGCGTCTATGAAAACCTAGATTTGATCAAAGAAACTACTCGTAAAAAACTTGAAGCAGGCAAGGACATGGCAATATTGAGTAAAAAACTTGCCGCCATATGGACGGATGCACCTTTGAAACTCAACTTGGATGAGGTAGACGGCAGTAAGTGTGACCCCCAAAAGCTGCGTGATGTTTTGCAAAAGCTAGAATTCCGGACGCTTGTGCGACAGTTGCCAGAGGTTATGCAGGTCCAAGAACAGCACGAAACACGAAATGTGTTCGAACATGGTACATCCACGGCCGCCAGCGTAATTACAAAAGATGCCGACCTAAAAAAACTGGATCTAGCCAAGTCTGAAACGGTATTTGTGCATAGTCGTAGTGCTGGCAAACACGGCAAAGAGCCTCTGTACTTGATTCTCAGCGCAGACGGCAAACAAACATTTGTGCTCGACCTTAAAAAACTGAGTGGTGACGTTGTCCAAGGCGTGTTGGCCAAACAACTGGGATCCAAAAAACTCGTTGGCTACGACTTAAAGAGCACCATAAAAGTTGGCTACACATTGGGTTTGAAGCTTGAGACGATTGGTCACGATGTTCTGGTGGGCGCATTTTTGATAAACGCTTTGCGCCGTGAGCAAACTCTGACTGAACTTGCTAGCGCCGACCTCGGCTACGAGGGCTCCAGCCTAGAAGAACTATCAGACGATGAACTTGTGCACCGCGCCCCAGAAATCATCGCTATCATTCACGCCTTGTACAAAGATCAAGTGAAAGCCCTAAAAGATATGCCAAAAGTTGCCAAATTGGCTGAGGATATCGAGTGGCCAGTGATTGCTGTACTTGCCAGCATGGAATACGAGGGTATTCGCTTAGATACTGGTTATCTGGAAGTCATGGGCGAGCAGCTAGCTGAGCAGATTAGTGATATAGAGCAGCAGATTTATGGCCATGCCGATCAAGAGTTCAACATCAGTAGTCCTGCGCAGCTGGCAGACATCTTATTCAACAAGCTCAAACTAGATACCAAAACTATAAAAAAGGGCAAAACCGGCTATTCTACGGCTGCAACAGAGCTAGATAAGTTACGTGGCAGCCACCCAGTTATCGATCTAATCACGCAGTATCGTGAATACACCAAACTCAAAAACACCTATGTTGATACTTTGCCTTTGGTGGTAGATGAGCACAGTCGTGTGCACACCACCTACGCACTGACCATTGCCCAAACAGGTCGCCTTAGTAGTAACGACCCAAATTTACAGAACATTCCAGTCCGTACAGAACTAGGCAAGCAAATCAGAACTGCTTTTGTGGCCAGCCCCGGTAAAGTTTTGGTCAGCGCAGACTACAGCCAGTTTGAACTACGTTTGGCAGCATACCTAGCAGACGACAAAGAGCTGATTGATATGTTCAATGGTGGGGCAGACGTTCACACCATGACTGCAGCCCAAGTTTATGGTCGTGATCCAGACGAAGTTACCAAGCAAATGCGCCGAGACGCCAAGGT
>CAYGHF010000037.1:0-6931 GCA_964349795.1 uncultured Saccharimonas sp. (SeqCode)
CATTAATAATCGGGCACATTATCCAAGAAAGTGATGCGCCACTAGAAGTACAAGTTGCCCCATCACCAGCATCAGTATCTAGTGCCCCATTCTGTGGTGGTGGTGTATCTTCGATGTATGACCCGTCTTTGTTGTCGACCGATCTTGCTATTCCAGCCACGAATGTGTAAGCAGGCTTGGTACCTTGCCCTACCCAGTTATACTGGACATCTGTGCCTATCAGACATTTTAAGTCTCCACCATCCCATTTATTCTCATAAGTTACCTGACCGTTATCATCTTTGCCGACGTAAGTATTAGCCCAGCCGTTTTTGCTGTATACATCTGTTTCTTTGAGGGTTTTGATGTTCTCATAGTCAATCAGTATGAAACTGAAGGCATTTTTTTGTTTACTTCTGCACTCGTTAGTTGTAAATAACTTTGTAGTTGTTCGGTTGCCTCGGTAGTCCATGGTTTTGAATATCTCAGTTTTCTCGGACTCAGTAACAGGTTCCAGCCAGAACGACGCATCACCTGGTTTAGCGTACGACACTATTTGACCACTATTTTCCCAGTGTAGTGTCGCGTACCACATTCTTCTGGCTGACGACCAGTTGTGACCATTGCGGGTCAAGATCTTGCTTGTAACGTTCAGATTAATTTGTTTGTCGGCACCGATGATATCTATTGCTTCCTTGCCCTCGTAGAAGCCAAAAATATTAATAACAGGTCGGGAATCGGCGTAGTAACAGCTACTCCCTGAGGTGTAAGCAGGGATTTGGTAGACGTTCCCGTATATCAACCCATCATCACGCCCATCGGTATCTACCATAAAGAAGCCAAGGCATTTGCCCTGTGATTTTTCAATGGATTTACCGTCTTTGGTTGGTACATACATCGCCAGCCCATCTCGCCAAAATTCGTCACTATTATCTGGGTAAGGCGAGGGTCCTCCCTCCGCAAGATGATAGGTCAAGAATTTGCCATCAGACAAGGTTGTGCCTGTATCGATTATTCTGTCAGGCGCGCCAAATATAAAACGGCCGGGCAACGCATCTTGAACTACTTGCTTGCCGGCGTAGTCATACCATTTATCTCTATTGCCACTACCAGACCCACTGCCGCTGTCGCCAGTACCTGCGTTGCTAATCTGGATTCTATAGCCTGTTAGTAGCGCCACCCCACCAAAGCCAGAGAATGGGTCGTTCCTATTACCTGAACAAGCAATGATGTTATATGGTGAAGCTTTTGTGGTTTCGATAATTCCCGCGCTAAATGCAGCTTCAAGCCCGTTTACCTTGATAAACTGTAGTACCTTGGCGTTGGTTTCTACCCCTTCTTGGGGTGTTATATTGAAACTAATCACATACACATGCCCATAACCATTTTGGTCACAAGCAGCTAGTTCCGATGCAATAGTGCCATAAGGCACATACGGCATATTGCCTTTGGCGTTAAAGAGCTTTTCGTAGCCAGTATCACCAGGAGCCAAAATATCATCCGGATTGTAGAAGTCATAAAAATTTATATTCTTGGTTTCACCTGTAAGAGTTTGGATTTCGCCACTGTTAAAAGTAAGTTTGGTGGTGTATTCCGTAGCACCTCCGGGGTTGCCCTTGAACTCTATATCGTTGCCATTATTGATAAATTTGACCGCGTAGTTACTAATAGGATTTTGACCGCTAATCCCCGGTATGCTTGGCAGTGTTGGTAGGGCGCTAATGTCATTGTATGAAGCAGCAAAAATCTTGTTGTGTACTCTAAAGCCCAAAAAAGAGGCTGCCACCAAAACAAGCAGCACCGCTAACCCACGACCAAAATATAATGATTTTTTGTTCCGCATAACTAGTATTTACTTCTCAATTGTAGCACTTGTGGCTCAAAATAAAACGTTAGTGCTAAAATAAAGTTAATGTTCAGAAAACATCGTCAAAGCGGTCAGTATTTTCAACCAGCAACAGATAACATGTTTGTAGCCTCTGGTGGCGCATCCTCAAAATCGAAGCGGCTGCTGCGTCTATTTATAGTGCTTGCGATAGTTGGTCTAGTGGTTTTAATCGGGGTTTTTGTTTTCCGTACTGCATCAAATAACCCCAAGAATGTAGCCACAAAATTCTTAACCCAAACCGCCAAAGGCGAAGCCGATAAGTCATACGCCCTAACATCCAAAAGCTTTGGTCTAAACCTTGGCAAAGATGAATGGTCAAAAAAAGTAGACATTTATCACCTGCTATTTACCAAAGATCTGAAACACACCGCAAGTGAAGTAAAGACCGACGAAGATGGTCAGAAGTTCAATCAAGAAACATTCTCGATAGTTGGTGATGACAGTAGTTATGTAGTGCATGTCTTTCTCACCAGTGAGGATGGAAAATGGCAAGTAAACAAGATGAGTGTAGCCCAAGCCGACCAGTAAAAAATCAAAAGTCGCGGCACCATTCTCTAGTTTTGATCAAGAATCATCACTTTCTGAATCTACAACTTACTTCACGAGAGGTCTTTATTGTATAATCAAAACAGATGAAAAAAATTAAGACCTTCGCTAGCATAGGATTTGTTTTAGCGCTGTTTGCTTGGGGACTAATGCTGATAGCTGTTTTTGTGCCCAAAGCGTCAGCTGCTTATTCTTATAGTGGACCGGCGTTATGTAAGCAAAATCTAGTTCCGCAAAATGGGTCTACGGTATCTGTCTGTAGTAACGATGTAAGTTTTCCTATCGAGGGAGGTAGTTTTCAGCCCAACAATTGTTATGCATACGGCTTGACTGATACAAACCAGCTAAAGTATACAAAAACGAACTGCGGAGTAGCGCCCTTCATAGCTGAGCATGAATGTAGCGATGGCTCCACGCAGACAGTTGCCTTCAACATAGATAGTGCGGCGGCTTGTACTGGGAACGGTGGTGCAGCTAATCGGGCTGGCTCAGCAAGTGGCACAGGCAACAGGTGTGGTTCTGGCTCTAATGCCGTGAATACCTCTATAAATATCGGTTGCAAGGGTGAAGGTAACCCGATAATGGACATGCTGTATGCCGTCATTCGTTTTCTTTCCGCAGGGGCTGGCATAGTCGTTATTGGGTCAATCATTATCGCTGGTCTGCAGTACATCGCGTCTAGGGGCGATCCGCAAGCCACTGCCAACGCAATAAAACGCATCACAGCCACTGCCATAGCCTTTGCGATGTATTTGCTGGCATTTGCAATTCTAAACTTCTTGGTCCCCGGAGGGCTATTCTAACGCTATGAATCCACTACTTACTCAGTTTGCGGTTAGCTGCCAAAAAACATTTTTAGGGTTTCCTAGCTGGTACAAGTATTTGCAGGGGGCAAGTGCGTGTGACCCATCAATACAGTCACTTAGTGATGTTTGGTTAGTCGTGGCAGCACTTATAGAGATACTTCTGCGCATTGCTAGCATTGGGGCAATAGTACTAGTGGTATGGGGCGGTATTGATTTTGTGACCAGCCAAGGTGAACCAGATAAAACCACCAAAGCACGACATACAGTCATAAACGCGCTAATTGGGCTAGTTATATCGGTTGGCGCAGCGGCGATGGTTTCATTTGTAGCTGGGAGGTTTAATTAAATGATGGCATACTATTTTAGATTTTTAGCAGTGGTTAACTGTGATCCAGCAACCACCCAAGGCCCAAATTGCGAGACAAACTTGCCTCAAATTAGTGCCGATGCCTCAACAGCCAAAATTGCGCTACAGCTTTTGTTTGCCGCAGTTGCTGTCGTGACTGTCCTTTACATAATAATTGCTGCTATACGTTACCAAGCTAGCCTAGGCAATCCAGAGGCTACCGCCAAATTACGGAACACTGTTATTTATGCCGCCATAGGATTAGTGATTGCCCTCAGCGCGGAAGTAATTGTGACTTTCACCATAGGCAGGCTGTAATGAAGCGTCTTAGTATATTGCTTGCCACGTTCATGGCTTTATTGTTGCCAGTTTTGAGCTTTGTACATGTGTCGGCAGTTGATGTTATTGACCCAATCTGCCAAAATCTACCCGCCTCAGGCGCAGATAAGCCACAAGTCTGCAAAGAAAACGAGAATGTCAAAAAATCTGGCGACGATCCCATTTTTGGTCCTAACGGCTTACTTGCCACAGTTGTCAACATTCTCTCTATAATTGGTGCGTTTGTGGCAGTGATTGTCATTCTGATTGGCGGGGTAAAGATGATCGTCAGCTCTGGTGATGCCAACACAATTGCCTCCTCTCGACGTACAGTGTTGTATGCTGTCGTTAGTCTCGCTATTATAGGAAGTGCACAGCTCATAGTAAGAGTATTAATAAGTAAGTTGTAAGCGAGAAAGGACATAAATCCATGCTTGCCATTGCCAGAAAGATATCATTTGTCTCAGTTCTTTTCGTGCTGCTAAGTCTAACTTTTGCGCCAACTGTATCGGCTGGTTTGTTTGACAATTCAAAGCAAGAAGCTTGCAACGGCGTGACCTTATCTGGCACAACGCCCACCTCTGCTCCTTGTGATCAAAATGCCCAAAAAACTGTCAATAGCTTGATGAAAACTGTCATCAATTTATTTTCGTTAGTTATAGGCGTAATTAGCATCATCATGATTGTTATTAGCGGCTTGAAGTACATAACTTCTCAGGGTGAAAGTGCGGCCGTTGCGGGGGCAAAGAACGCACTGATATATGCCATTGTTGGTTTAGTCATCGTGGCCTTTGCTCAGATGATTGTCTATTTTGTGCTGACTAAAACTACTCAGTTACCACCTTGCCCTGCCGGGCAAACGCAGATTGCTAAACCGGGCGATTGCGCGCCCTAATAACGTCCTATTGAAATCATTTAACCGAATATGCTAAAGTAAAGCGAATACCTAAGAAAGGATAAACATGATCGAAAGAATAAAAAAACTGATTACAAGCCTATCCGTAGCAAGTTTGTTTCTTGTACCTATAATGGCGCCAGTTGCAGTACATGCCGCAGCAGACATAAAGGGTAACCTATGTTCAGGGGCTGATTTGAGTGTAGATGGTACTTGTGATGACCCAGGAGGAGACGTTGCAAAGACTACTGTCAACAACCTGCTTACCAACATAATCAACATCTTTTCACTTATCGTTGGTGTGGTTGCAGTCATCATGATCATCATCGGTGGTTTGAAGTACATCACTTCGGGTGGTGAATCTAGTAATATTACCGGCGCCAAGAACACCATTCTATACGCTGTTATTGGTCTTGTCGTAGTCGCACTAGCTCAGTTCATCGTTAAGTTTGTACTGGCAAAAGTTAGCACATAAAAGCAAACAAGACTTACGTTCAATAAAATATCCGCTCGGTGAGCGGATATTTTATTTGTTATCAGTCCCCAAGGTTCTTATAGGACTTGAATCTTCTTAACGCTATCTTGTTTGAGCTTGGTAAAGCTGATTGTTAGAACGCCGTCTTTTAGTACAGCTTCGATCTCGTCTTCTTTGACTGGTACAGGAAGCGCTAGACTACGAGAGAATTCGCCCCAGTAACACTCTTGTACAAAATAGTTCTCAACGTCTTCTTCATTGCCAGCAGATAGAGTGCCACGAATGCTGAGCGTGTTGTCAGCAATGCTGACGTCTAGCTCGTTCTTGTTAACCCCTGCGGTTCGGGCTTTGACAACCAATCTTTCCTTGGTCTCGTATACGTCAACTGCTAATTGCCCAGGTACGGCTTCCTCTTCGTCCCATTCATCTGTTGGGTCTGCAGCGGAAGCACTTGCTGCGTTGTCTTTAGGAGCTTGCCCGTCGTCATCTTCTCCAAGAAACGCGGCAGTTAGCTCATCTTCCATAAGTAAATCTTCATCACGGCTTCGTCGTGCCATAGTTGTTACCCTCCACGGACTTAGTGAGATCTGGTCTCATCTACCTTTAGTATTTCGCTTTTTGGACTTGCAATTTTTGTTACCTATCAGTATAGCTTAGAATGTGAAACAGGTGCAACAGTGCCTGTGGATATTTACAACACATTAATCACAACATGTTTATAGCAGAGAAGTTTATTAGTATAATCGCACCTCATTCTTGCCTAAGATGTGGCAATGAGGGCTCTGTGTTGTGTAATTGGTGCAAGCCTGACGCTATAACTCCACTGCCATCAAGATGCTACAACTGCCGAGCAATTACAGCTGATAGCCGTGTTTGCCCAAAGTGCAAGCGTAGTAGTAAGTTGCGGCACGTTTGGGTTGCCACAGAGTACACGGGAGTCGCCAAAGATCTAATAAAGCTGTTCAAGTTTGAGCGTGCGCAAGAGGCGGCAGCGGTTATCGGTCAAGCCATGGCAAATACTTTGCCGTATTTAGCACGAACCTCATTGCTTGTACCTGTGCCTACTGCCACAACTAGACTACGAGCTAGGGGTTATGACCATACGCTTTTGTTGGTCAAAGAAATTTCCAAACACAAGAAGGTGACGTATCAATCTGTTCTGGCTAGGTTGGGGCAAAGTCGACAAGTCGGGTCCAAAAGGCTTGCCCGTCATACGCAACTAGCGGGCAGCTTCATAGTAAAGAATCCTTTGCTAGTTAAGGGGATCGACATAATTCTAGTAGATGACATTGTGACTTCAGGCGGCACGTTGGAAGCCGCTGCCGCCGAACTCAAAAAAGCTGGTGCCAAATCAGTCAGTGCCGTAGTTTTTGCCCAAAAATCCTGATTGGTGGAGCCATGAGCAAGCGCAGCGCGTCGAATGGCGGAAGGGGTGGGATAGCGGCTAAAGCCTTCTTCGTTCGAGCATGCTCGAAGCAAGCTTCTGCGCGTGCTACTCACTACGCCGAATCCTTCGTTCGCTTTGCTCACTATTTGGGTCCAAATTATAGCCCAAAACAACAATCCTCCATAGCCCCGCAACAAGCGGGGCGACGGAGGATGGCGGTGTCTGTTTGAAAATACCCGAACGGAAATGACTGAGCTTGGCGGGCGGGATTCCCCCATACCCCCCTTCCAC
>CAYGHF010000038.1:0-6683 GCA_964349795.1 uncultured Saccharimonas sp. (SeqCode)
CCGCAGCCTGGAACTTCATCACAAAGATCATCCCTAGAAGTTTTGAGTTCAGCTGACCGGTACGACCTTTACTTAAATTGACCAGCAATATTTTTTTATTGTCCATGACTTCACGAAGGTCAAAGGAACTCTTCGTCTGACCGATGATGTTGCGCATCATTTCATTGCTCAGAAAGGCTCCGAACTTGCTGACGAACCAACCCAACACTTCACTTTTGTGATAATCACTAGTTTGGGCCATTTCTTTGTTCCAGAAATCTAAAACGGTTTGATCAGTAACGTATTTTAGTTTTTGCTTAGCATACTGATTATCGGTAAAAACCTTGGGAATATCTATAAATGTCGCCCCTTCTGGATCACTCATAAGCGTTAGCGCTGCATTACGAAACCAGTGTTCATAACGAGGACCAATTATGCCCTGATGCTGTGGGTCATATAGTTTGTAAAGCATGTTGATGGCTTCTTGTATCAAAAAGTCCTTCTGTTCTGGGGTATTGAACTCAAACAAGTTAAGCCCCATTGGGAAGTCCATATCGCCTGGTGAAAAGTAAATTACGTCTTCTGTACGCTCTTTTGGAACCATTGCCAGAAGCCTATCTACAGTATCGCCATGCGGGTCAACAAAAGCAAAACCGTCTCCATTTAACATATCTTGGAGAGCCAAATTTTCTAGAAAGTTAGATTTACCGACACCTGTCTGACCAACTGCATACATATGTCGTCGTCTGTCTTCCAGCGTCAAACGAATTGGTTTTTTGACTCCGCGAAATATGTTATACCCAAGTAGTAGCCCATCATCTGGGATATTACGCGGCCCATCGACCTGCTTGGAGGCCTGCCTTTCAAGCTGACTTGTTGGTATATTGCCCTGATCCGGAAAGTGAAAAATGGTTGCTAGTTCAACCGAGTTTAGGATAGTCTGCTTATTTTCTTGTGGGAAAAAGCGCAATATATACGCTGTTACAAACCGTTCTATATCCTTAGCTGCCGTATATTTGAAACCATTCTTCCCTTGCGCATCAAAAAGTGAAAAAGTAGCGACAACGTTGTTCAGAAGCGCTTGCGCTCTTTGCGACAAGTTCGATGAAGCCACGACACGTATTAATACTTCAAAACCGGGGTATCGCGTTTTAGCATCAATAGAATCTAATATGTTCTGATCCATGCTAGATAGCTCTGGTTTGTCAGAGCCTGCTTCGGACTTACCTTTCTCATCTGGCGGTTTTACAAATGCTACAAACAACTGCCTAAGCCACCAGAAAGCCTGATCAGTACCCTTCTTGCTATCTTTCCCCTTGCGCTTTTTACTGGCTACAAAATGTGCCGACTTCCTCCAGTCAGGCGACGCCGGTCGCATCAATATCTGTATCCCCACGCCATCATCTTTGTCCAAACTGGATAAAGCATTTAACAGTGACTGCATGGCGTCTCTCTTTAGCTCTTGGTAAGTTTCTATAGGATAAGCGAAATGCTCTTTCAAACTAAGCTCACCACCAATAGTGCCACTTATCTTTCCAACAGGACTAAAAATATTGTGTTCAGCCACTTCCTCCAGACGAGCGGCTGGATATGCGCTAACTACCGCCTGCTTAACAACCTCTACAAGTGCTACTGGTACTGCTGCATAAAAATGGACTACCCCTTTAGAGCCTACTATTTCGAAAGAGAAATGTCGTTGCCCATAAAACTTGGTGCGAAACCCCTTTTGCAAAGTACTACCAATAATCCCATACAATATCTCAGCTTTTGATATATTTTCATCAACCACATCACGCTCATCCCTAGAACCGACTTGGGTGTCTTCACTCGAAGGTGGCAGATGAATGAGCAGTGGCACCATTTTCAAGCCTCGTTCAAAGTTCTTTTGCTCTCTAAAAATACGCCTAATTTGCAAGAATATTAGGGGTGAGCCTATGCCCAAAAGGGCTAGGAATATTCCGAAAATAACTATAGGCGTACCCATCAAATTTCTAGGTCTCCGTCAATTTAATATCTTTGTTGAATCTCTTTTTTATATACGTAGCCTTGTACTTGTTCATCTCAATATTCTGTGCATGCGGATCATCTCTAGTCTTGTTTACTATCTGTTTCGCCTTGGTAATCCATTCTTTTTCTATCAGATCGTTATCGTCAGCAATTGCAGGAATTGCAGGAATCGGTATGGTTGGAGCTGCTCCCGCAGAACTTTGAGGCTGCGGAGCAGCTTGATTGGTCGCAATTACAGGTGCTGGAAGACCACTAGCTGACGCGAGCTCAACAGCCTTGGCAGCAGCAACCTCATCTATAGGCTCTACAGTCTTAGCTTGCTCTAGTTGGGGTTTTGGCAGCTCAATACCCGAGATTGGAGCCCCTACTTCAGGTAAATTTTCAAAATCATGTCTTTTCATATCTACCCTAAGTATATCAGAACAGGCATGTATTTAAACTGGGGTAATTAATGAATAAAATCGGCTCTGGATATATAGAATACTGCCGCCCCAACGAGAGCTATCGATACCAATATGTCGCGAATTGTAAGCTGATGAACTGATTGGAAGACAAAAAGTAACACCGGTAGCGCTGCGATTGCACTTGCTACAATTGTCGTGCGCTTTCTGTCAGCCTTTAGTCTGGTATGTCGCAGTATAACTTTGGTGGTGCTATATATAGATACGAATAATAAAGCGAAGGGCATCACTAGTAGCACCAGTGGTAACTCAGTAGGATTAGTTAAGATAAGTAGCAAAAAAAGTAGTACCACGCTGCCGAATGCTAAGTACACGGTCCGACTTCTTGTAAATATAAACATATACTAAATATAACAGTGTTTAAACGTAAAATGCACCGTTTGTGCGGTGCATAAATGGAGCCTAGACGGCAAATGCGCCCTAAATAATTATTATATAGCGCTTGCCGTCCTTGGCTTTGACTGACCGCTCTTACCGCTTTTGGCAGTTTGAGCGTTATCGACCTCCCGGTCGTAGAGTTGTAAGTTTTTGTTTTCGGCTTACTATACAAATCTACTATTTTGCTAGCTAAAAGTCAACTATTGTTTGCTGTAGTTATAACAACTATTATTCGGTAAGTCTGCCCTTCTAGCTGTAAAATTACTAGGAATCTTGTTGTAATTAATTACTGAGTAAATACTTTGTTTCTGTTTTGAAGTGGAAGTATTATGATAAAATTTGCTATATTCTGTGACAAATCTACCAAATACGAGAAAAAAACATGGTGGCTATCGCAACAGCGAAAAATAGCCATATATATTATCGTTATGAGCTTAGTCTGAATATGCTAGCTATCAGCTTAATTATTTTCCGGCTGTGGATACATATATTATGGACAGTTGGGTTAAGCCAGCAGCCGATTACCCAAATATTAGGTCGTTCTGCCAATTCTGATGGTCTTTTGTTCTAATCGATAGCATTAGTTTTGTATATTATGCCTAATAAAATCGATCTATACGCCGGCTCTAAACACCTTGGTATGAAAGTTATACACATGTAGTAAATAAAATAAACCTTAAACATGTTGACACACAAAAACGTAGTGTCTAATATAGGGATAGCACTTGAATAAAAAAAGTGCTCAAAAACAAAAAGACATCTGAAACAACGGCTTCTCGCAAGCCGTTGTTCCTTGAAAGAGGGACATCAAAACCAACAGTCTAAAAGTAATAATAAAAAGACCTAGCTCGTAAACCCGCATCAAAAAAGGTGCGGGTTTTACTTTTTGCTGTACAATATACGCATCGTGAGCAGCATCGTAAGGAGTGTCGTAGAATACGGGGGCTCTGGTATTATTGTGGACATCGAGTGTCAGCTATCCAATGGTCTGCCCAATATAGTAATCGTAGGATTTGTAAACAAAGCGGTCGATGAAGCTAAAGAGAGAGTTCGAAGCGCATTTGTTAGTAGTAAGCTAGATCTACCCCGTAAAAGAATAACTATCAACCTAGCACCTGCTGATGTACCGAAAGATAGTACTAGTTTTGACCTCGCCATAGCTACTAGTATCCTTCTCGAAAATAATCAAGCAGTGTCCAACCTTGATAAATCGATTGTGCTCGGTGAATTAAGTTTAGACGGATCTGTACGTGCAGTTAGGGGTATCATAGGTAAACTATTATCTGCTAGAAAAATAGGTCACAAGACTGCCTACGTACCGTTGAAGAATCTTAGACAAGCAATGCTCGTGCCCGATATAACTGTGATAGGCGTCGCAAGTTTGCGCGACCTCTACTTAGATCTTACTGGCACAGTACCCCTAAAACATCTGGTGTCCGGCAAAGAAACTATTAACATATCGACAGAAAACGAATCCGATTTTTCTGAGGTTGTTGGTCAAGAAAGAGCTAAGCGTGCTCTAGAAATTGCAGCCGCAGGCAACCATAATGTCCTACTATCTGGGCCACCCGGTACTGGCAAAAGCATGTTGGCAAAAGCATTACCTTCAATTTTACCCCCATTATCACGCGATGAAATTCTTGAAGTTACGCAGCTACATAGTCTAAGTACCAATAATTACGACCAGATTGTTACGCATCGTCCTTTCAGGGCACCACATCATAGCGCCAGTCTGGTATCTATTGTCGGTGGGGGTCAGTCGCCTAGACCCGGAGAAATAAGCCTAAGCCACAGAGGTATCTTGTTTTTGGATGAGTTACCAGAATTTAACCGAACCACCTTAGAATCACTACGACAACCCCTCGAAGATAAGGTTATAAGCGTTGCACGTGCTAAAGACAGCATAGTATTCCCCGCCGATTTTATGCTTGTTGCGACAGCCAACCCCTGCCCCTGTGGTTACTATGGGACAACTAAAGCCTGTAGCTGTACACCAAGTCAGATCTTAAAATATCAGCAGAAGCTATCAGGTCCAATATTGGATCGTATCGATCTTTATGTCGATGTTGACGAGGTACGACATGAGAAATTACTCAATAAGGGTGATGGCGAAGTTAGTGACGAACTGAGGAAAAGAGTTCTTGGCGCACGAAAAATGCAGGAAGCCAGATACGAAAATACCCTAAACACTAACGCGACTCTGAGCAATAAGACCATAAAAAGTTTGGCAAGACTATCAAACGAGGCAAAGCAACTGCTTGATACTGCCGCTGATAAGTTATCGATATCCGCCCGAAGTTACATGCGCATTATAAAAGTTGCGCGCACTATTGCCGATCTAGATAGAAGTTTAGACATTAAATCCGCGCATGTTACAGAAGCGTTACAGTACAGAAAAACCGACCGTATTACACTATAATGCTTGACCCCTGTTAAACAGTTTGTTATAATAACCTTCAAGCCGCTAAAGTAAGTTAAGGAGTGGAAAAGTATCAATAAGAGCACCCGCCTGAATGGGGCTATTCGGGCACCACAGCTACGTGTCATCGACGAGGACGGATCTCAACTCGGTGTATTATCGCGTAACGAGGCGCTTGATCTAGCCAAAGAGCGAGAGCTTGATTTGGTTGAAATCTCTCCAAATGCCGATCCACCAGTTTGCAAGATTGTCGACTGGGGCAAATTTAACTACCAGCGGACTAAGCTACTTCAAAAGAGCAAGAAAAATGCCAAAACTCTCGAGGTAAAGCAAATGCGCTTTGGGCTCAAGATTGGCGATCATGATCTGGAAGTAAAGCGCCGGAAAGTGACAGGCTTTTTGGATGCAGGTCACAAAGTTAAAATTACGGTTTTTTATCGGGGACGTGAAATGGCCCACAAAGACCTTGGTTTTAAACTTGCGGATCGGGTCATTGCCAGTTTTGGAGATGACATAACCGTAGACCAACAACCTCAGCTAGCAGGTAAACAGCTAAGTTTTGTAATAAGGAGCAACAACCATGCCAAAGCTAAAGTCGCATAGCGGCACTAAAGACCGAATACGCATCACCAAGAATGGTAAGGTGCTGCACGGCCATGCCACTAGCAACCACTTTTTGGAAAAAAAAGGTGCCGCTCGAAAACGACGCTTTGCTGTTAATACCGTGATGATTGGCAAAAGCGCCAAAAATATCAAACTGAAGATAGGAGCCTAGATTATGCGAGTAAAACGAGGCGTTACTGCCCATCACCGACATCAGAAAATTCGTAAAGCAACTAAGGGCATGACTCGTGGAAATCGTTCTAGCGTCAAGCGCGGTAAACAAGCGATCACCAAGGCGCTTACTTATGCCTACAGGGATCGTCGTAACCACAAACGAACTTTTCGGCAACTTTGGAATGCTCGTATTAATGCGGCAGCCCGTATTAACGGTACAACTTACAGCAAACTTATTGCTGGGTTGAAAAAAGCCAACATCATATTGGACAGAAAAGTCTTGGCTGAACTGGCTGTAAACGAACCTACTGCTTTTGAGGCAGTCGTCAAAGCAAGCCAAAAGTAATCAACCCTTTCTAAGTACACAAAAATACCGCCGTGAAGGCGGTATTTTTGATATCTTAGCGCTAGATTACCTATAAGCCGGGTTCTGTATCCCGATAAATCGGGCCGCTAACCATCTATCTAGGTCGCCGAGGCGACTCGAGCGGATAGTTGACGAGCTCAGGCGGGGAAACCTATGTGAGCACATCTCCTTGCAGCAGACAGGGTTTACCGCTTCGAGCAGTCACCTGCTCAAACTGTGGGCTTTTACCCCACTCTTTTCACCCTTACCCCGACAAGTCGGAGCGGTTTAGTTTCTGTGGCACTTTCCATAAGGT
>CAYGHF010000039.1:0-6229 GCA_964349795.1 uncultured Saccharimonas sp. (SeqCode)
CGGATAACCTGCTGGGCGGGTTCTGGGCTACGGCTGAGCTCATAATCCGCTGGCGTGGCGCTAACATAGACCACTTGATTTATGTGCTTTTCAAATTCTGTGAAAGTTAGCGGTCGGTTATCCAGTGCGCTTGGCAAACGAAAACCATGCTCTACCAGCACTTCTTTGCGCGCTCTGTCGCCGTTATACATACCGCGCACTTGAGGAATTGTCATATGCGATTCGTCAACAAGTAGCAAATAATCGTCAGGAAAATAATCCATCAACGTGGCTGGCTGCTCACCCTCTTCGCGGTTGGTCAAATAACGGCTATAATTTTCGATACCTTTTACAAACCCAGTTTCTTCCATCATTTCCAGATCAAAACGAGTGCGCTGCATAATACGCTGGGCTTCAATTAACTTGCCATGACTAGTGAAAAACTTTGCTCGCTCGTCAAGTTCTGACTGTATTTCCCCCAGAGCTTGCTTTAACTTATCGGCTGGCGTGACGTAGTGACTACTGGGAAAAACTTTGAGCTGGTCTAAGTCCCCTAATATCTCACCCGTTAGTGGATCCAATTTGGTGATACGCTCAATCTCATCGCCAAAAAAATCTAGTCTGTAGGCAACTTCTTCTCCGGCTGGAAAAATATCTACTACGTCGCCTCGTACTCTAAACACACCCCTATGAAAGTCAATATCGTTCCGTTGGTATTGAATATCTGTAAGTTGCCTTAACAGTTTGTCGCGAACCCGACGTTCGCCCTTTTTTACAGTCACGGCAAGGTTATTGTAATCTTCGACCGAACCGATTCCATAAATGCAGCTAACACTAGCCACGATTATTACGTCACGCCTAGTCAATAGTGCATCAGTGGCAGCGTGACGCAGTCGATCGATTTCTTCGTTTATCTGACTGTCTTTCTCGATGAATGTGTCGCTGCGGGCAATGTAGGCCTCGGGCTGATAGTAATCAAAATAGCTCACAAAGTAATGCACTGCATTGTTGGGGAAAAACTGCTTGAATTCGCTATATAGTTGTGCAGCGAGAGTTTTATTGTGGCTAAGTACCAGTGTTGGCCTTTGAACGTTCTGGATGAGATTAGCCATGGTGAAAGTCTTGCCCGAGCCGGTCACACCCAACAAGGTCTGCTCTTTTGTGCCGCCTACAAGACCATCCGTCAATTGAGCGATAGCCGCCGGTTGATCGCCAGTTGGTTTGTAGTTACTCTTTAGCTCAAACTTTGCCATCTAAATATTGTACCAATTAACTGGCAGAGGCTGTAAGTCTATATTTATTGTCTAGCCTTGATGTCTAGTTTTGTGATCCAGATACCACTGGGCTTTTAAAGCCCTAGTATTGATATCTTTGTACTCACTGTCGAGGACTTTTAGAAGTTTTTGGACTAGGCGTTCTGGGTTGTCATCCATGATTACAATGTCTTTGTTGATTGCTTCCAGTTTGTCCATCAGTTCAGGGATGATATCAGCTGCACCACCACTACCTAACAAAATACCCACCGGCGTACGAGATTCTAGGGCAATCGTGAATTCATTGAGGGTTCCAAACCTGCCACCAATAGATATCATGGCATCGCTCGAAAGAACAAGATGAACATCACGCCCAATATAGTGCGCGCCTGTAAAGTTTATAAAATCAAACATACCGATTGGTAACCTGTACTTCAATACATGCTCACGCAGACTGGCTGCAGGAGAGAAACCAATGCTCATGCCGCCCGCCTCTTTCGCCGCCAAAGCTGCGTAAAATGGCAGCCCAACCGTGGCGCCAGTAACAGTCACGTGCCCTGCTTTTGCTATTTCTCGACCGACTCGCTCAGCTAGTTCATGGTCAACATCAACGGTTTTACCAGCGGCGGCACCAGAAACACAGATTGCATAATTCATAGCGAGCTGCCTCTAAGACTCAGGATGTCAGTCTCGAATATGTCGGAGTCAAGCTGGCGAAGTACTTGGGCTTCAAGAGCAGGATGTCCAAGATATCTTTCATACAACTCGTTCGACAAGCTTGATCTCAAATGCGTACTGACTTGTTGACCATAAGGGAGTTGATTTATGTAGTTTGTCGCAACATCCATCAAATTTAGACTCACTCGTTGATCGCCATACATAGCGCCAACAAAATCAAGCCCCCTCCAAAAATCCAGCGCCGGTTCAAGACCCATCAGTATTTCTTCTGCTTGACGCCATTCTAAATCCTCTGGTTGTACGTGTGGCTCAAACAACTCAGGGTGAAGGATGCTTGGCTTGTTGCCAAAATGCCTGTGCAGTGTACGCCAGTGCAGTTTTTGTCCGGCCATCTCGGCATGGTTTGAAGGGTCCTCTTTGAGTGTCTTGTGAATTATAGCTCCAAAATCAGATTTGACTTGCTGTAGCTTGAAAAACGCACTGTAAACTCGAAGCTCGTTTATATAGTGCAACAGTAGCGGCAAGGCAGTGATAGTAATCCCAGACAATTTTTTTACAGGCAGAGGTAGTACAAGAATCGAACCCATTTCTTTGGAGTGAGTTATGTTATGATGCCGAGTCTGTATAAACGCCATACTCATCTTTTCCCACTTCGCACCTTGGACATAAAATATTTCCGCCGTTCTAGGCTCAAAGTCGCTAGGGCTAAGTTTTGTATATTGACGCAGAAAATTTTCTTGCCAAGCGGAACTCTCTGCAAACCTTAAAGCGGCAAATACCTTGCCCATGGGCTCCCGTTTCAGCAACGACTCCAAGGATCTATAGCCCAAGGCCTTCATCAGATGTTTGGGGGGTTGTTCTTTTAACAGTTTCTTGCCAACACTGTGTTTGAGTGCCCAAACTGTTCGCGGCATACGTATTTTTTCTGCTATTAATACGATTCTAGGCATTAAGTCGGCCACATCGCTCTGGTCAGTGCCACCAATGTGGCGCACCAAAAAGTCATCGTGCAAACGCACCATATCTAGAAGTGCACTGTAAAGTTCTGGCCCATTTGTGTCGTTTGGGTCTAGCCCCAGTGCACGGATCTTGGCGTGAACTTTGCCAACAATTTCGGCGCTCAAACGTACATCTGCGCTTTGCTGACCGCTGGCACGCTCTAAAGCCGCCACTGTTGCCGAAAACACTGGCTGACTTGCCCCCATAAGATCAGACAGTAATTTTGCCATAGTTATCTATAGATTAGCATAAGGAGTTATGCAAAGTAAATTGTATAGGGCTTGCTTTTATATATTTTTGCTATATATTTCAGTAGATGTCAAACACAAAACAACTAGCACGGCTTGGTGCCAACACCATCCCTGTTTATCGTGCCTATCGTGGTTTCCAGACTGCCGAACGACTTCGTACAGATATGCACGATCCCGACGCTAGAACGTGGGAATTCGCCAGTCGGGTTGCCTTTGATGCCGCAACCGATAAGGTTGACGGCATATTAGCTAGGTACGCTGGTACAACAAAACTTGGTGGCTATCTAGACCAACTTGCTGATAAAACATGGTATCTGACCATCGTTAAGCAACTTGTAGAAAACGGCGAGCTGGAACAAATTCACTTCCGTACTGCGCTTATTCGTGACATTGGTACGACAGCCCTGAGACCGATTGCCGACATATGTGGGTTACAAACCGATGCTCAATTGTCTGGCAAGCTAAAGATGGTCGTCCAAACTGCTGCTGTGATAGCCGCGTGCTCTCCTTTGGCATCAGAACAACCCCAACTAGTCCACGGGCTATTTGATGCCGCTACAGTGGCAAGTGTGGCAAGTGGCATAGACATGTTGCAGGGGTACGTTAGCGACATATCGACACATTATCCTCATGAGCCAGCCGCACAATTAATAGTTGCATCGACCATGCTTATCTTGCCAGTAGAAAAGCGTTAAAAGCGTTCGGGTTTATACCACTCAGGTGCTTTTTCTAGTAGTTCACTGATTCCACGCTGTGTTAACAGACCCGCCTGAGCGCCAACTTTTTGTACTACACTCATAGAATTTATTGGTGCCCATTGCAAAGCGCCCTCGATATTGCTACCTTTTGCTATTGCTGCCACAAATGCCGAGGAAAAAGCATCGCCGGCACCAGTCCGTTCAAATGGCGGAGCTGGATCTGGATAGGGCGGCATCTTGAAGCGATTTTCGCCATCACTGGCATATGCTCCATCTGGTCCATCAGTAATAACTACTACTTTGGGACCAAGTTGGTGGAGCCGATCAAACAAACCGTTTAGATCATCGTGATCACCACCTGATATCTTGGCAGCTTCTTCACGATTGACTAGTAGGATCTTGGTCAGTTTATATATGCGATTGAGCCGCTCAACACCCAGACTCATTTGGAAGGTCCCAGGTTGGAAAGCCAGATTAACTTCAGGGTGTTCTTCAAGCCAATCAGCAATATCATCATGATATTCAAGTGCATATTTACCGACTGATGAAAAATAGATCCACTTTGGGATGTCAGCCGGACGAAACGGAGGCCAATGATATTCATAATCGACGCTATTAACCAAAATAGTCCGTTCTTCTTTGTACCATAGTACAAAATGATAGTGGCTAAGTTTGCCAGGGTTAATATGCACAAATCGAGCGTCAACTTGGTTCCTGTGCAAAGCGCTAATCATATCCCGCCCATAGCTGTCTTCACCAACATTTGCAACCAAACCACTTTTAAGCCCAAGTTTTGCAAAGCTAACCGCCGCATTGGCAGCGTTGCCAACTCCTTCAATAACTTCAGAATGATCAAATGGTATCTTCATACCGAACGGCATAGCCAGCCATTTATTATCTTCTTTATCCTCATAGACAACAGCTTGGTCATCCTGTAACTTTACAAATGCATCGGTTACTATATCGCCTACGCTGAGAACATCGATTTGATCTGCCTCGCTCATCCCACCGCTTTCTGTATCATCATTCTTAAGCTTAATTTTGTCACAAACACCCAGTAAACTGCAAGCTAAAGTCGCATTTTGCCAGCCGCATTAAACATGTCTATTTTTTCTTCCACCACCACTTGAACAGCGTCGACAACCTTATCCATCAACTTTATAACCGCGTACTCCGTAGGGTTATCGAGCAACGCCTTTTCGAGTGTTTTACGGAACGCCACTCTCATGTCGGTGTTGATATTTACTTTACTTGCTCCAATCTTTACGGCGTCAACAAAATAATGACCAGGCGTGCCGCTACCACCGTGCAGACTAATGTTGCAGGCTATATTTTCACGAACGCGTTTCAGTAAATCTAGATCCAACATTTTGGGTACTGGATATTGACCATGCAGGTTGCCGATAGCCACCGCGTAAGTATCTATACCTGTTGCCTCAACAAATGACTTAGCTCCTTGTGGCGTACTAAATGTCTTTTTTATTTCGTCATAATCTATGGCCTTGGTGAAGACATTTGAGCCACCTCCGAAGTAGTGTGGCTCGCTTTCTACCAATGCGCCAGTCAAACGCGCGTAGGCAGCCACTTCACGAGTTCGTTCAATAATTTCCTGTTCCGTGGCTTCGTGATTGGCCTGCGAAATATCAATATGGATGAACTCAAAACCGGCCTCGATTCCTTCAATCGCAGCGTCAACGCTTGGTGAGTGATCGAGGTTGACATACATTTCAATGTCATACTCCTGCTTGTAGTTATCAACCATGTCACGAATATTGTCTAGCCCGAGCGCTTCCACCTCACCATGGCTGACTTCTACAAGAACGGGAGCCTTTTTTTTAGCAGCCGCTCTTGCCACCGCCTTAAGAGTCTCTTGGTTATCGATATTAAATGCACCTAAAGCAAAATGCTCACTTCTAGCACGCAGCATGGCAGCTCTTGCTGCCTCACAATTATCCCGAATTTGTCTAAGTGTCAATGGCATAGCTTTATCTTATTGCTTATGTTTCCCAGCATAGCATATAATAACGTCGTAGACGCCTATGCAAAATCAAAAAAACAAATTATTTGCGCTGATATCTTGGTTACTACCATCTGGTAGTGAGTTGATTATTGCTAGCTTTTTTACTTTGATGACACTACTGGTTAGTAATTCTACCTTCTTCCGAGACTTGATTTTTCTGCCCACCGACCTTCAAATCAAGACGGTTGTACTAGATTCACTGAGCAATCTTATTGAGAGTGTTTTTGGAGATCAGATCGCACGCTCTGGCGTCGTCGCTATATTCTGGGCATTGGTTGGTCTCTTTGTATACATCCTCATTTGGCTGGGCATGAATTTCTCTAACGAACTCGGTAACGATTTAGCTATCAC
>CAYGHF010000040.1:0-2828 GCA_964349795.1 uncultured Saccharimonas sp. (SeqCode)
ATTGACGAGGCTGTAGAAGCAGCCAAGAAGGTCTTAGCAGATGAAAAGTCAGACAAAGACGCACTTGATGCTGCTGCCAAGGAGCTAACGGACAAGATTATGCCAATCGGCGCCAAAATGTACGAGGAGGCTTCTAAAAAAGAAAAGCCTGAGGAAGACAACCCTTCGACAGGCTCAGGGTCTTCGGACAAGTCCTCGAAGGATGAGCCAGTAGAAGGCGAAGTCGTCGACGAAGACAAAGACAAAGACAAGAAAGGCAAGAGCTAAACAATGTCGTACGGAATGAAGGGTTTAGACTTAATGGGCCCTGAGGGCATGCAGGCACTAGCGGCAAGCTCTGCAGAGATTGGGGGTATGGTTTCATCGGGCAAGACTGCTGAAGCGGATCCTTACCATGCCGAGTTTTTGGCGTCAGGCGCCGCCGACTATTCGCCGCACCTAGCCAGTGCTGCTACGGCAGCTGGGTTGGCCGAGTACGGCTTAAGGACTAGACATATTAGAGTGTTAGCCGCCGCTAGCGCCGCCGATAAACCAGCGATTTTGGTTGCCCACGCAGCCGAGCTTAAGAGATTGCTGGGAATCGACACCACAGCCAAGAAGGAAAAATAAGGCGTGGTGGAGCCATCGGACCATCTCAACTGGGTTGATCCAGATATTATTGTGTATTATGGTGGCCAGATTGACCCAGAAACCGTTGATAACGAGCGGCGCTTCAAGGATTTTTTTGAAAAAGAATGGCCAAAGTCTGAATACGACCCATTGCGAGAAAGATGGGACAAGCGCATCTATGACTCTGATTCGAACGGGCGCGTATTAGGCAAGACAGCCGCATGGTCGTACATACAATATTGGGGAGCAAAGAAAAGGCATGATCAACAGCAGAAGGCGGTCGCTGTTGTAGAGTACCTAAATAAGTCTGAGGCAGACGGTGGACCGAGTCCGGCAGATGATGACGAAATGGCCCGCCCATCACCACTCGGGCGACCTAGCTTCGTAACAGATAAGGTAGAATAGTAAGATGGCAAAGCGCGATTATTATGAGGTATTAGGGGTTGGTAAGTCTGCCAGTGCCGATGAGGTCAAAAAAGCCTTTCGCAAGGCAGCTATTGAGCATCACCCTGATCGTGGCGGTGATGAAACAAAATTTAAGGAAGTCAACGAAGCTTACGAGATTCTAAAAGACTCATCCAAGCGCCAACGCTATGATCAATTTGGTCATGCTGGGGTAGGTGGCAATGGCGGCGGTAGCCCAGGCGCTGGCTATGGCGGCTTTGGTCAGGGGCAGGAAGTGCATTTTGACTTTGGCGACTTGGGACTGGGCGACATATTTGGCAGTTTTTTTGGTGGTGCCCAGCAGCAACAAAGGGGTAGGCAGAGTCGGGGCAGAGACGTAGAGACAAATCTAGAGATTAGTTTTGAAGACGCGGTCTTTGGCACGGAAGTAGATCTTGACCTAAATCTAGAAGATAACTGTGAGCACTGTAAGGGCAGTACAGTAGAACCAGGGCACGAGCTAAAAACCTGTGAAAAATGTAAGGGCGCTGGTCAAGTCACCACAGTAACTCAGACTATTTTTGGTAACATCCAACAAGCTGTCATTTGCCCACAGTGCAAAGGCAAGGGCAAAGTCCCAGAAAAAGAGTGCAGCGTCTGTAGCGGCAAGGGGACACAGCGCAAGCACCAAAAGATCGCCTTAAAAGTACCAGCGGGGGTTGATGATGGCGCAACTATTCGTCTGCGTGAGCGAGGCGAGGCAATGGCAAATGGACCAAAAGGTGACCTTTATGTAAATATTCGGGTTAAACCACACAAGAAATTTACTAGAGAAGGCGACTTGATTCTCAGTGAGGAAACCATAGATATGGTTGACGCAACTCTTGGAACAACCATAGAAGTAGACACTGTTGACGGTCCAGTAAAGATGAAAGTCCCTGCCGGCAGCCAGAGTGGTACCGACTTTAAACTATCAAATCACGGTGTACATCACTTGAAAGGCAATACTCGTGGTGCCCACATCGTAACGCTGGTGGTTGAAACGCCAACCAAGCTTTCTAAAAAACAGATTGAGCTACTTGAAGAGTTCAAATTGTCTGGCGGCAAAGGCTTTTGGAAATAGACAAAACAACATTTTCAATGTATAATATGTATTATGACAGGTGTTTTGAAATCTGGCGAGCACGACGATGCGTTTAATCGAGTCGAACAGTTACTAGAACCAATTCGTGGCAGCCTAGCACTGCAAACATTTGAATACTTTGACGACACCTCAGATTTTGCAGTCGAACAGAAGCGGGCTTTCTTAAGTGATGAAGTTAGAAACCCTAGACTCGTGTATCCCGTGCTTGGCCAAGATACCATACACCCCAACAGAGTCGATTTACACATAAACGCTTTAAACAGTGTGATTGACGCGGCTGATGAGTACGATGACTCGGACGTTAGCTTGGCAACTTGGGGGGCAATAGGATACAGACTGGCAGAAGCATATTTCTTACGCCAAGCCCACAGGCTTAATAATCCAAGAAATGCCGAGTCACAAAATTTGGCAGCAGTGCAACTAATGAAACTTGGGCACGAAGTTTATGGTGCTCCAGAAAAAACTTTATTTGATTCTGCGTTGTCTGAAATGTGGCGACAAATTGATATGAAAAAGTTTGATGAGCAAGGTCAGAGAATAAAAGCAGAATTGGCAGTACTATTGCCAGCGCCAAAGGATGCCGAGCCAATTCCTATGTTGGGCGAAGAGGCTTTTGATTATTACAGACAAAAGTTATTAGAAAAGTTTGCCCTAGAGCACGAAATTGTTTTGCAACAATGGGGCAAAATAC
>CAYGHF010000040.1:2838-6140 GCA_964349795.1 uncultured Saccharimonas sp. (SeqCode)
ACTTCTGGTGATGCTTACGAAGTTTTTAAAGCCGTCAACGCCGCTCGTGGCGGAGAAGACAGGGGTGTTAGCGTAAAAATGACAGATAAATCCTCGTACGCTTACCTGCCAGACGTCAAAGAGATGCAAATCGGTACGAATCACATACCAATAGATACACCACTCGAAATGCTGGCTAGTGTAGTGCACGAATATGGTGTTCACGTAGGGCGTAACTTGGCGGGTGAAGATAGCGGCGTATTTGTGTCTGCCACAGGGCATTATGACTACCTCGATTTTGAGGATGGCCTGGCGACTGTATGCGAGCAAATTATTGAAAATAGACAGGCAGAACTTACGCATGTCAATTTACGACATTATATAAACATTGGGTTTGCCGAAGGCTTGGGTGCCGATGGACCTAAAGATTTTCGGGATGTCTTTGAGGTTGCATGGCGCATGCGGGCTTTAGCTAGCCCAAAAGAGGACACGGTTATTACGGACAAAGATGTCCAACAAGCAAAAAGTCTTGCATATCAAAATGATGTGCGGCGTTTGTTCCGTGGTACAACAGCCGATATCCCCGGAGTTGTCTATACAAAAGATCTAGTTTATGTACGAGGACGTATCAAGGCTACCCTTCATTTGGCAGAGCATGCTGGTGATGGTGACGAATTTGAGAGATTATTTAGTGCAAAATATGACCCAACAATTGAGCTACAAGATCGTGTAGTTCGCAAGTCGCAAAACCGTTAGATTATTCTGCGTACTGGTCGATAAGACCCTTTTGACGTCGTTTGTTTGTATACATGCCGGCATCGGCAGCAACAAGTACGTCCTTAAAGGTTTCTCCAGCAGACCATACTTTTGCCCCAAATGCCCCAAGCAGAAAGCCTGCTTCATTTGCCAAAAGCTCCCCAACCTCGCTATGAAGCCGAGTGGTGATAGCTAGAATTTGTTCATCTGGTGCTTGTTCTAGTTCTGGGCTTCTGGAGTGGAGTTTGCATAGAATTACGAATTCATCACCGCCAAATCGCGCAGTGACGTAGTCATCACCACGCAGGAGACTTTTTAGTGAGTGCCCAACTTTTGCCAGTAGTTCGTCACCGGCTACATGACCCTCGGTGTCGTTGTAGGCTTTGAAATTGGTGATATCTAGCATGATGACTCCAAAGTGGCTACCGTCAATTCCGGCATCATTTACTGCTCGCTCACCAATTTCAAAGAAAGCAGTTTTGTTGAGTAGCCCAGTTAACTTGTCTATGTTTGCCTCAGACAGTGCCGCATCTCTTGCTACTTGTATGTTGTTGATGCCGGCAAGAAGCAGATCAAATTCACTGACTTCATCACAAAGCCTGCGTCCATCGGCGCAGTAAAGCTGGCAAATTTCGTTTTGTGCGTTTATGCACGGGTCTCGCTCTGACATATAAATCTTGCTGCAAACCAGAACAAAAGAGACAAATAGTGTCTAAGTCGTGGGTTCGCTATTAGCTCCACGTAAGTCCAAGCGACCAAATTACGGACTACGTATCGTTGCTGATCTTAGTTAGTAGTACACAGATTATACCAGAAAATGGCACAACTAGTCAAACTCGGGTTGTGTTTATGCTTTTCGGCGGTACAATGGGGGCATGAACCGTAAATCAAAAAATCAGGGTGGATTTATTACTATGATAATTATTATGATATTGGTTCTAGCTCTTGCGGTCTGTTTGGCGTATATCAGAGTACTGAGGGCGAAATAATACAGTATTTAGTATTGCAAAATAGTAGATAATATGGTAAAATCACGCAAATTACTTGGGAATTACAAGTAAGAAAGGACAGGAGAAATTATGGCAAGATATCAAGTTATAATTGGTCGTTCAGAGAAGTTAGCGATAGATAACATAGTTATGAATGTTCCTGCTAAAATTGACACCGGTGCTTTTCGGTCTTCTGTTCATTGTACTAGCGTTAGGGAAGTAAAACGTGGTGAGGACATGGTGCTAAAAGTAAAACTACTTGGTCATCCAGCGTCACCTGTAATCTACGATATGGAGTTTACTGATTACGAACGGGTGAATGTAACCAACTCATTTGGCAAAGAGGAAGAACGCTACGAAGTTAAGATGCGCGTAAAGTTGGGTCCAAAGCTCATAACTACCTCATTCACTTTGTCTGATCGCTCAAATAATTTGTTTCCGGTATTGATTGGGCGCAAACTGTTAAAGAGCCGCTTCTTTGTTGACGTTGCTCGTGCAGGTATTGACCGTATGTCGCTAAAGAAAGAGTTTGGTATTAAAACTCCTATAGATGAGGAAGATCTGGAGGATTAAACATGAAAATTGCAATTTTAAGCAATGGTCCTGGTAACTACTCTACTCGTCGCATCAAGGAAGAGGCGTTACTGCGTGGTCATGAAGTGCACATCATCAAGTACAAAGAGTGTTATGCAACTATAGAAAAGAGCAATCCAGAGATTAGCTATAGAGGTGAAACGCTACGTGAGTTTGACGCCATTATTCCGCGTATTGCTAGCAGCATGACACGTTATGGCACAGCCATTGTCCGACAATTTGAGATGCAGGGTGTATTTACTACGGCTAGTTCGATCGCGATTGTTCGTTCCCGCGACAAACTTCGCAGTATGCAGCTACTCGCCCGTGCTGACGTAGGTATACCAAAGACTGTTTTCTCTCGAGGTGTTACACCAGATGTTGATGATCTCATTGAAAACCTCGGTGGCACGCCAGTAATCATCAAACTTGCCAGTGGTACACATGGCAATGGCGTTGTTTTGGCCGAGACTAAAAAAGCTGCCAAATCAGTACTTCAGGCGTTTTACGTCATGGACGACGATGGCACAAACATCATGTTGCAAGAATTCGTTGAAGAATCTGCCGGTACTGACATTCGTGTCATTGTGGTTGGCGGCAAAGTTGTTGCCAGCATGAAACGTCAGAGTTTGGACGATGATTTTCGTTCCAATTTGCATCAGGGTGGTGAAGGTGTCGTCGTTAGACTAACAGACGAAGAGCGTAAAGTTGCTCAAAAGGCCGCCAAAGCTATGGGTCTACCTATTTGTGGTGTTGACTTGATGCGTAGCAAACGCGGTCCATTAGTTCTGGAAGTAAATTCAAGCCCTGGTTTTGGTATAGAAAAAGTAACCGGCCGAAATATCGCCGAAAAAATTGTCGAATACGTTGAGCAAAATGCCAAAGCTCGCCGTCGTCGCGATCGTGTAGGCGCCTAAATTCCCTTAACACTTTTGACAGCAAAAGTGTTTCAAAACTGCTGAGCGTAAACCGAACTTGATAAGACTTCTAGTCAAGCACTACAAC
>CAYGHF010000041.1:0-6034 GCA_964349795.1 uncultured Saccharimonas sp. (SeqCode)
CTGGTCTGGAGTTAGCCCGGGGGCAACCACATAGTGCAAAAGCGGTTCGGCAAAGAGGAATATAATCAGCGCGACCACACCCATGGCTAAACTTAACAAGTTAAGCAAGCTACTGGTTAGTTCCCATACTCCCTTCTTATCCCCTCGTTCCATGTGATCTGCCAAAACCGGCATAAAGGCTACCCCCAGCGCACCGGCCGCAATTGTCAGAAAGAAAAAGTCAGGGATTTGAAAGGCTGCAAAGAAAGCATCAGTGCTTCCGGGATCTACTACGGTGAAGTTGGTGCTGACCAGACGGTTGCGGAAAAACCCTAGCAGCTGACCAAATAATGACACTACTATCAACAGTGTGGCAGCATTGCCAAAACTAGCCCTTTTGTTGGCACGATTAATCAGACGATTCATCCCGTTAGCCCCCACTTAACCGTCTTGTCTTGGCTGGGGTCTGAGATTTGGAACGACATTTTAACTGCCCGAAGAGCATTAATCGTCTGGTGAGTTCTAGCAGTATTCATTAACGACTATTATAGGGTCAAACCAAGCTTAAACGAAGGCTATTTTGTTTATCGGTGAGACATCCGTCTGACTAGTGACCTAAAGCCAATCGGCGGTAGATCTGGACTAAACTGAAATGACAAGATAAATGCTTCATCATCGGAAGCAATACCATACTCAACCTGTTCAATACCTAGATTATTTGCCGTATCGGCAGCTGCAAATAAACTGAGCGACCCTGCCCGTAGTACTGTCGTTATTGGCACTAGTCGATCAGCGCTACGCGCCCACGCCGTTGTCTCTACCTCACTCAATGCAACGACGGCAACAACGCCACTATGTCTTTCTGGGTCAGTATGTCGATATAGCTGACCTTTTTTTGCGGCCATTGGCTGCAAACGATTGATAGTAGCATTATTAGGTCGCCACCCTTGCAGTGTTGTTATAGCTTCTCTGTCTCCAAATGCGCTGATAGTCTTGCCCAGCTGAGCAGCGTAATATCGCAGCCAAGGCATTTGTTGGGCAGATAGGTGCTTTCGCTCCAGCCGCGTTTGTGGCTCAAAACGTATAGCACGACTCGAACCATTACCTCTGTGCGCTTCGTCTGGCCAGTAAAAATTGAAAGACGCTGTTTCAGTGTTGAAGTTACGCCGCGTTCCGTTAGGTACACCAGCCTCGTCAACATGAGCATAGCCCTCTTCTACTACCTGCCCCATAGCGGCAGAGATAGCTTGCAGATGAGGGGCATACTCCATTGCAATGACTAAATCATATACGCCAAAACCGTCTGTTTCTGATGTGGTAGCTGCCATTAGGATGAATACTACTGGTGAGTCCTGCCATATGCAAGCATAACCAAGATCAATTTTCTCTAGTAAAGAGTGGCCGACTTTGGCATAGTACTGCCCTTTAGCACTGCTAGTACTTCTTCGGCTTCAACAGTTTCTTTTTCGATAAGTCGTTTTTTCAACTCTTCAAGTTTGTCTTTGTTGGCCTTTATGACCAAGCGCGCACGATTAGCCGCTTCTGTGATGAGACCCTCGACCTCACCATCGATTATGCGAGCCGTATCATCGCTATATTGTCGCTCGTGCATGACACGCTCTAGCATAATTCCCTCTTCAACGTGAAAGACTTGGTCACGCAACTTTTTGCCCATACCTTGATTTACTATCATTTCCCTCGCTAGCTCTGATGCTTTTTGCAAATCATTGCCAGCACCAGTTGTAACGCGGTCAACGCCAAACATGACTTCCTCGGCAATACGCCCACCTAGCATTCTGGCTAGAACGTCCTTGTATTCAATGACGCTGTGGTAGCTTTTGTCTTCAGGTGGGATAAACCAAGTTACTCCGCCAGTTCCACCACGTGGAATGATGGTAACTTTATGAACCATGTCGCTGTCTGGTAGTACATGACCAACAATGGCGTGCCCTGCCTCATGATAGGCGGTTATCTCTTTTTCTTTTTCGCTCAAGACCTTGCTCTTGCGCTCGGGACCAATGGCAACTTTTTCAAATGCGGCAGTAATGTCGTGCTGGGTAATCTCGTTTTTGTTGTGGCGGGCTGCCAATATGGCGGCTTCATTGGCAATATTGGCAAGGTCAGCTCCAGATGAACCAGCAGTTTTGGCAGCAAGAGCGTCAAGATCAACGCTTTTAGAAACAGGCTTCTTAGCGAAGTGTACTTTTAGTATCGCCTCGCGGTCTTTGCGATCTGGCAGGTCAATGTCGACTCGCCTGTCAAAACGCCCCGGACGGAGCAGAGCAGGGTCTAGTACATCGGCGCGGTTGGTAGCAGCCAAGACAATGACGTTTGTCCCCTGTTCAAAACCATCCATCTCTACCAAGATCTGATTTAGGGTTTGCTCGCGCTCATCGTGACCACCGCCCATGCCGCTGCCACGACGACGCCCAACAGCGTCAATTTCATCAACAAAGATGATGCACGGTGCATTTTTCTTAGCCTTGGCAAAAAGATCGCGCACACGGCTAGCACCAACACCGACGAACATTTCAACAAACTCGGAACCAGAGATACTAAAGAAAGGTACGTCGGCTTCACCGGCTACAGCCCGCGCCAACATCGTTTTACCAGTACCGGGAGGACCAACTAGCAAAACACCTTTTGGTATCTTTGCGCCAACTGACTCAAATTTCTTTGGGTACTTCAAAAACTCTACGACTTCTTGCAGGTCTTGTTTTGCCTCATCACTGCCAGCAATACTCTTGAAGTTGACTTTGTCTTTTTCATTTCCATAAAGCCGTGCCTTGCTTTTACCAAAGCTAAGCGCTTGATTGCCCTGACCTTGCGCGCTGCGTAACAGATACATAATGCCAACAAACATCATGATAGGGATAATCAGCGTCCCGCCGATCTGCAGCCAAGTCGAGCCAGTGCTAGATTCTGGTTGGTACTCTACGCTAACTTTTGTGTAGTCAATGCCTTCTTCTTTTAGGCTGACAGCCGAGTTGACATGTGACTTTAGGCTGGCCTTGCTCTCACCCTTTTTGGTTATCTCTAAGTTACTACCCTTTGCCACTATCTTCTGGTATTGACCCTCGTTCGCTTGGCGAATTACATCGGACAACGAAACGTCTTTCAGATTTGATGGTTGGCTGTAGGCAGCAAAGACGACAAGTCCTACTAACGTTAGCAGAGCTATGAAGCCAGCGTTTTTCATGCCACGTTTTTTGGGTGTTGTGCTTTTGGGGTTCATACGAAACGGTTTTTTATCCATGGTTAGCCATTATACAGATGAAAAACTAACTTTACTAGCGGTCTCTCGATGTGAGTGCCAAAAGACCCGACGTCACCTTTAGGACGTACTGCTTATTTATGTCTAATTGCTGGTTGGGGCTTAGGGTTTTGGCGCCGATAACTAGTTTCTCTAATTGTTTTTTATTGAACCCCCTAACGTCGTGACCTCTTAGCCAGTGCGCCATAACCTCCATGGCAACGGAGTGCGGTAAACTCAAAAACCAGCTACGACTGATAGATTTACGACTGGGCTGCACATGTAGAGCAATGTCCAATATCTGGTCTATCTCGCTGTTGACCTGCCTCATTTTTAGCATCAACTTGTGTAGTTGGTCTTTTTGCTCGTCTGTTAGTTTTGGTAAAACGACATGTCGAATGTAGTTACGCAGATATTTTGTGTCTTCATTGGTGATGTCTTCTCGCCAAATAATTCCTTGCTGTTTTGCATAATTGTGAATGTCGCCTTTAGACATGTGTAGCAGTGGCCTCTCAATCAGTGGCTGGGACGTCAACGACGACAATCCCTTGCGACCAGTTCCGCGCAGCAGTTGCATCACTGCCGTTTCAATGACATCGTCTTTATGATGAGCCGTTACAATAGCTCTGGCACCACTCGCCGTACGCACCCTATGCAAAAAATCATACCTAGCTTTGCGAGCAACATCTTCACTAGCATCACTGCCCAAATTGCCATAGTCGTGGATAAAGGGCAGAGCATACTTTTTGCTTATATCTTGCACTAGTTGTCTGTCTTTTGAGGAATCTGGGCGCATGCCGTGATCGTAGTGCGCTACTATCAGCTGAAGTTGTGGTTGGCGTCTCAGCATATCGAGCAAAACCATAGAGTCTACACCACCTGATGTGGCAACAACGTATGTTCCTGCTAGTAGACTACTATTCACTCTACAATAGTACCAGCAACGCGATGGTTTATAGGGCTTCTGAACGTGTGCTAGCCAAATCACTCACAAGCTGGCAACAATCATCAGCACTGGCTTCCCGAATGCCCGCCAGTTCGGTACGAGAGATGATTACACTTGTGCCAAACATCACCAGTTGATCGCCGTCGGCGCGTACTACAAACTCCCGTTGTTTTCCATTTAGCGTCGTAAGCGTAACTGTGGAGTACCGACCAGTACCAATCTCTTGGGCGGTGCCAGCAAGCATCTCAACCAATCGTGGCAAAAATACGCTTGGTCCTGTTGTGGGCGCTGGTTCGCTACCCCCAAAGAGCCTAGGAGGTGATCCCGAAAACACACCCCTACGGATTGCATCACCGGTGTCGATCGCCCGCGCTGATTCTTCACGCAAGCGATGCCGCCAAGCCATTTCCTGATGCAGACGAGCGTCTTTAGCACCGCCATCTTCCATGGCTTTTTTGGCATCTGACATATATCTGTCTATGATTACGGTGTCGTCTACCCCTGCGTTTTCCTCATGAAAGTGCGGGTTTGTGTCTATCAAACCACGAACGGCATCTGACTCGACAACAATTTGTGAATACTTGCCAACAAGCTCTAAAACATATGGGTCTAGCTGTTCTAGCGCTTCATAAAAAAAGACACCCGTTTCGGGTGTCGTGCCTATTTCAATGCTAGTTGGTTGAAGCGCCATACTAGGTCTTTAGTATAACAGCCCCCGTGCATAAGCACAATCCTTTATTCACCACCCTTTTGAACAAATGACCTTACAAAATCTTCTGCGTTACATTCCAGAACACTATCAATTTCACCCAACAAATCATCCATGCCTTGTTTTAGTGCTTCTGCACGTTCGGCTGCACTTGGGGACGCACCACTTACTGCCGTCGCGCCAGCATCTTCTGCGACCTCCTCTGTGCCACGATGTTCTGGGCGGCGGGCGTGTTCTCTACTTCGTTCTGGCATCATATCCTCCTTATTTACTAGTTACCATAATACTCCTGAGGGTCAAGAATTGTACTAAAAACGCATTTCGCACTTTTCCGCCGATGACAGATTGCACTTGTCAGTGCGAAATGCGTGTAAAATAGAACTATGCCCCACATACATACTCAATCAGGGCAGCACGACCATACCGCCAGTGCCATTATTATCAGGCTTGACGGCGGCGAACCAAAAGTCATGCTGCACCGCCACAAAAATGCTGGTGTCTATATACAGTTTGGTGGGCATGTAGAGCTTGATGAAACTCCATGGCAAGCGATTGCACATGAGTTACTGGAAGAATCGGGATATGACTTAGATCAGTTGACATTGCTGCAGCCACATGACCGAATCAAGTTTCTGAATCACTCAACGGTTCACCCCCAGCCGGTGGTCGTAAACACGCACCAGATTTCTACCGAACACGCCCACATTGATTCCATCTACGCATTCGTGACTTCCGAGGAACCTGCTCACAACGTAGCCGAAGGAGAATCTAGTGATTTTTGTCTATTAAATCGACAGGAACTTGTAGATCTGCCAGAAAAAGAAATGTTCCCAAATGTTCGTGAGATTTGTTTACATATCTTTGATGTCTGCCTTCCTAAGTGGGAACGAGTCAACCCAAAGGACTATAAATAAAAAGACCCCCGAGGAAGCCTTGTTGATTTTGATGATAAAACCATGTGTCCTCGTCTTGGAACGTATTGATATAGGAATTGAGTAGGTAGAAAGGTCGGTGTTGCTCGGAGGTCTCGAGATAATTTTAGATTCGAGTAGTAATATTTAGTCTCAATAATGCATGCTTTCAATAATTCGAATTGTTTCTAGAATATCTTTGTTGAGTAGTAAGTCTTTATTAGCAATCGTATCTT
>CAYGHF010000042.1:0-5933 GCA_964349795.1 uncultured Saccharimonas sp. (SeqCode)
ATGCCAGACAGCTGCAAAGCCAAAGCCAAACACGGCAGCGGCTACGAAGAGCCCAATAGGAGTATTTTTTGGAAGTGTGATTGGTTCGTAGCCAGTAGCAATTTGTTGATTTAGCCCAGATTTTTTTGTCATCCAAAAAGCATCTCGACCACTTACCACTGGTTCCAGAGCAAAATTATATATTGGTGCCGGTGACGAGGTTGCCCACTCCAAGGTTCTTGCATCCCAAGGGTCACCGGTGGTGTCCAAGTTCTTTTTTCTTTGCAAAACACCGACAATAACCTGTAGAAGCTGCAAGCCTATCCCCAGCCCAATTACGGCTAGGCCTGCCGCCGCGACGATGAATAATCCCTGCCAACCCAGCGATGCGTCGTAATGGTCAAGGCGCCGAGTAGCTCCCATCATGCCAAGAATATATAGTGGTACAAACGCCAGCACGAATCCACCTATCCAACACCAAGCAGCATACTTACCCAATCGTTCACTGAGCTTAAAACCAAAAATCTTAGGGAACCAGTAGGCGAGACCGGCAAAATAGCCAAAAACCACTCCGCCGATAACCATATTGTGAAAATGGGCAACCAGAAATAGGCTGTTATGTACTTGAAAGTCAATAGCCGGAACTGCCATCAAAACCCCTGTTACGCCACCAATGGTGAACGTAAAAACAAACCCAAAAAACCATAGCATTGGCGCTGTTAGGCGGACTCTGCCTTTGTACATCGTAAACAGCCAGTTGAACACTTTCGCGCCTGTCGGCACGGCTATCACCATGGTCATTATGCCAAAAAAGGCATTCACGTTTGCACCAGCGCCCATGGTAAAGAAGTGGTGCAGCCAAACGCTATAAGACAAGAATGTGATTGCCATAATTGCCCAGACCATAGACTTGTACCCGAACAAGCGTTTTTTAGAAAAGGTGGCAACAATTTCTGAAAATATACCAAAGGCCGGCAAGATCAATATGTAGACTTCGGGGTGACCCCATGCCCAAATGAGATTTACGTACATCATAGGGTTGCCACCATCGTAGGCAGTAAAAAAGTGCATGCCCATGGTTCTATCCAACGATAGCATGGCGAGTGTCGCGGTCAGGATGGGAAAGGCAAAAATAACCAGTATCATACTGCCCAGTACGCTCCAAGCAAACATCGGCATTCTCATCATAGTCATACCGCGCGCGCGTTTTTTTATGATAGTGACCAAGAAATTGATCCCCGACAACAAGCTACCTATGCCCGAAATCTGGACACTCCATATCCAGTAATCAACGCCAACCCCTGGACTATATTGAAGCTCAGACAGCGGCGGGTACGCCAGCCAGCCAGTTGCCGCAAATTCGTGACCAATCACGAGAGATACATTTACTAGTAGTGCTCCCATGGCGTAAAGCCAAAAACTGGTTGAGTTTAAGAAGGGGAAGGCGACGTCGCGAGAGCCTAGCATCTGAGGAAGTACCAAGTTAATCAGCCCAAACATCAGCCCCATTGCCACAAAGAAAATCATAATTGTTCCGTGTGCCGTAAAAATCTGCTGAAAATGATCGGAATCAAGGAAGCCTTGCGATGATCCTGCTGATAAGGCTTGCTGTGCGCGTATCATTGCGGCATCGCCAGCGCCGCGTAGCAGCATTATTACGGCAACTACGAGGTACATTATGCCTATCCGCTTGTGATCAACTGTTGTCAGCCACTCTCGCCAGAGCCATTTCCACCGTTTTAAGTACGTTACTAATGCGACAACACCAAGTGCCGCAGCAATCATGGTAGATTGACCGCCAAGCACTATCACCCCGTGGTTCGGCGACAGGTGGGCAATATTCAGCAGTGTTCTTAGCATCATTCCGTACCTTTATGCATGTTTGTTGACTCAGTATCCATCCCGTGCCCCATAAATTTCATGATAATTTCATTATACAAATCATTATCTACAAGGTTAAAGCTCCTTGTTTCTGTATTTTTGCTTGGTTTTGCCAACGCATGGTATGTATTCAGATCAAGATTCTCTTTTGTTAGTCTTGTTTCTTCGACCCACTCATCAAAATCGGTAGTTGTACTAGACTCGGCAACAAATTTCATACCAGAAAAACCGGCGCCGCTAATATTGGCTGATACGCCATTATATTTGCCGATTTTATTTGTCATTAGATTTAAATCGGACGACATACCACTCATAGCATACATTTGACCACCGAGGCTTGGAATCCAAAATGAGTTCATCGGCGCGTCAGCAGTTATTTTAAAAATCACAGGTGTTTTTTCGGGAAATTGAACGTAGTTAATGGTGGCAATTTCTTGTTCTGGATAAATAAAGAGCCACCGCCATTCAAGGGCGACTACCTGTATGGTTAGCGGTTTTGTATTTGAGGCTAAGGGCTTGAAGGGATCAAGATCATGAGAGCTACGCCATGTGACGACGCATAAAATCGTAATTAAGATTAGTGGTATTAGCCACCAGATTGTTTCAGCCTTACTGTCGTGATCCCAGTCCGGCGCGTAGCTGGACGTTTTATTACTTGCCCGATATTTCCATGCTATCCCAAACGTCATAGCGTAGACTGGTATGACCACAAAGAGTGACAGAAAGGCAGCAAAAAGCATCAAGTTTTTTTGTTTTTGAGCAACTATGCCGTCGGGTGACAATAGTGGTAATTGATGGCCGCGTGACAAAACAGCCAACACAATGATTAGCCCCAAAAGTAACAGGCTGGGCAGTAGCCAATATTTAGTAGGTCTTTTTTTATGCGCTCCAAGCATTAATATTACTATAGCACTTCTTATGGTTACGGTATTCTCAAGTTACAACTGTATAATCTGAAGATATGATTAAACTTGATATGTCTGAGGTTCTCGATTTTCCGGAATTATCACACTACATGTCTGTGTTTGAGGCTGCGTTAAAAAAAGTGCTTGAGGGGGCAGACCCCGTTATTGGACAGCCCCTTGCACGTTTGCTGACTCACTCGGGCAAAAGATTGCGTCCATCACTTGTCATGATAATCGCAGCCGGACAAGGCAGGAAAATAGACCATCGTGTATTAGCGGGCTGCGTGGCAGTAGAGTTGGTGCATATTGGTAGCCTAGTACACGATGACATTATTGATAATGCCAATACTAGATGGGGAATACCAACCATACATTCGGTTGAAGGTGTCGCTACGGCAATATTGGTCGGTGATTATCTGTTTGCTAGTGCCTGTCGGTTGGCGTCAACAATTAGTGCTCCAGCTGCCCAAATTGTTGCCCAAACTATCATGACTTTATGTAATGGTGAAGCACAAGAGTTAGGTACTATGTTTGATACCACGCGGTCAAAACGGGCGTTGTACTCGACTATACATGCCAAAACCGCCGCTTTGATGGCAACTTCATGCCAACTGGGTGGCATCTGCTCCAATTTGCCACAAATCAAGATTGATCAGCTTGCATCGTACGGCGAGTCATTCGGGATGTCATTCCAGCTGGTCGATGATGTACTAGATTTGACATCAACAGAGCAGCTGGCAGGCAAACCAGTCGGCAATGACATAAAAGCAGGGGTATATACTTTGCCTATAATCCTGGCGTTGAATGGTCGGCGGGGTAATGAAGTCAGACAGTTGCTGGCAAAACCTAATCTTTCCGAGTCAAAACTTACTAGGCTTCTAATAGAAGACGGGTCATTACAGGAGACAATTGCTGAAGCCAAAATGTACAATGCCAAAGCCGCCAAGTCGTGGACTCAATTTATGCCTGACGACAATATTTTGGGTCTAGCAAAGTTGCCGGCAACTTACATGGAATGGGCACTGACAAACATGATGGCGAAACAGTATAAATCTAGGCTAGGATATTGATGGCTCTGGCTGCTACAAGCGCGATGGTTGACAGCGAAACCAGTGCCTGAAGCGCCATCAGTAGTTTGGCGCGGTGAGTTAATGGTAGGGCATCAGTTGGGCTGAAAGCAGTGCCGTTAGTAACAGAAACATATAAGTAGTCAAAAAAAGTTGGTCTCCACATAAGCTGCTTGGTTATGTCTGATGAAGTTATCATTTGTGGAAACAAAAAATCTACAGGTGGTTTGTGGGTGCCACGACCGCCGTGTCCGCCACCATCTAACTCCCAGTACCACAGACCAAAGATTATGATATTGGTAAAGTAAATTGCGATTGCCGAAAGTATGAGTTCTTTGGCAGTTGAATGATTGCCAGCGATTAGATATCGACACACAATGATCAATGAAAAAGTATTAGCCAGAGAAATAAGACCAGTTAACAACAGACCGGCAAAACGGCGCAGACGCCCCGCCAAATCATGTCGAACAGGCGCAGTCAAACGCAGTGCCACTAGCAGTAACAGTTCCATCACAGCCAGTAAATATCGGGGGCCAATTGTTAGTTTATTTGAAATGACTAGCTGAATCAGGATGGCAGCGACTACGGCAATTTCTATATGCCACAGGGGTTCTGGACGTTGCGTGGAATGATCTTGATTCATCGATTAAAGTATATCACTTATGGTTTTCGTTCTAGTTTGTGTATCTGGTTGTGGTCAAGACCATAGTAATGCGCAACTTCGTGCCAGACGGTCTTATTTATGAGATTAGTCGCCTGTTTTATATCTTTGCTGGCGTAAAGAATCGGCAAACGAAAAACCGTAATCTTGTCTGGCAATACCAAATTGTAGCCAGCTCCTCGGCGAGTCAGAGGGATGCCTTCATAAAGTCCAAACAGTGTTTGGTTGCAGTGCAATTTTAGTTTTTCTCTCTGCTGGGGTGATGGTTCGTCTTCAGTGACAAAAGCCACATTAGCTAGTTTTTCGTAGTAAAGCTTAGGTATTTTATCAATGGCACCGGAAACTAGTTTTTCAAATTCGGATTGTTCAATATCAATCATGGTTGTGCCCACCTGCGTATTCGTCCTTTTAGTTGCTTATCGAGATGGTTGAAAATTCGCGTTAACCACCCTAGTAGATATGGCGCCGCTAGATAGGCTGCCACAGCGTATACTACTCCGACAATTGCATCGATGACGTAATGCTCGCCAAGATATACAATACCGAACCAGATTGAAGCCGGATATATTAGGCTCAATGCAAACCAACGATTGCCCCACAATTTTCGCACAAATAGTGCCAGCAAAAATGGGTAAGCAGCGTGTAGTGAGGGCATGGCAGCTACGGCATTTGGCGCCAGTTGTTTGTAGTACGTAGAAAAGTCTTTGACTCCGAAGGCTGCCCAAACATCGCTAGATATACGATGAATTGGTTCAATCTTGCCCAGTTCGCTGGCTAGCCACGGTGGCGCCGCCGGAAACAGAACGTAGGTGATAAAGCCAGCGTATGACAATATGACCAGACTGCAGATAAACAACCAATATTTTTTTGGTTTATATTTCCAGATTGCTAGCGCCAGCAAAAGCGGTGTTACAAAGTGCAGCATGTATAAAAAGTAAAAATAGAAGTCGTACCAAGCGACTCGCCCAAAATACATGTGTTGCTGGAGCCAAGTTGTTGGTAGTGTGCCGCCAAACATCCAGCGGTCAAAGTGGACCATTTCCATGTAATGAACGTGTTTGTTAATGTGTGGTGCCAAACTACGCAACTTTTCGTAAGACAGCAGAAGCAACACAAACGGCAGGAAGTAAACGGTGAATCTGCGACCCTGCCCGAGGATAATAAATAGCCCAAGCAAGGCGATAAACATTGTGTCAGGTGTCCAAAAGGTCCTAATGCGAATAAACAGCAGCATCAAAACTGCCATGTATGCCAGCGCTAGAGTTTTTCGAGTTAGCGAAAGTTTCACCAATATATTGTATCCTAGTCTGACTGTGCGATGTATGAAGACGAATATACTACCTCTAACGACACCCGAGAGTATACCCTCACAACAAGTTGATGAATGAGTTTAATTGTTTAGTGATATTATTATTCAGATGAGTAGTTTTACTTCTAGGC
>CAYGHF010000043.1:0-5845 GCA_964349795.1 uncultured Saccharimonas sp. (SeqCode)
GGGTATGCCATAAATGGAAGGACTGCAGCTGTAGGGATTAGTGGCTACCGCAGCGAAACTCTGATATAGATATACCCCTGCTCCACTCAGAGCAAAGATCAATGCAAACAGCAGTGCCATGCCTTTAGGGTTGGTTGGGTTTAGCGCATTAACAAACTTACGTAATTTACCGATCTTTTTCTTCTTAGCCATTTTGGTTTCCTATTAATAGATGTTAGCTCAGATTATCTACCTATAACTATTCTCTGTCAAACCGCTTGTGGATAAAGCAGGCTCAAGAATTGGCAATATCTAAAAATTGCTTATAGTTTCTCGATTGAAATGCTTGAAACACGCAAGTTGTAATCTCTAGGATTGTGTATAGTTACATTGAGCAGCCAGGCATTACCCATGGATTGTGTTATGCACTTTTTAGAATAGCTTGTGCTAAAAGACCTGCTTCCTCCCCCCAACACATTATTAACTCCACCTGCAGAACCAGCAATTCGGATGTCGGCAGTACCACTCGAAATTAAGTATCTAGCCGTAACACAGAAGTTATAGTTCCCACCCGACACGGAAAAGGGACCACTGCCAACTTCATCCCCTTTAGGTACATTCCAAACAGTTATATTCTTTTTCTCACCCGCAGGCTCGGTTACTTTTTGTGGTGAATAAGAGTTATTAAAGTCATACGGTATAATCTTATTTGCCAGAAAAACTTTCTCATACGTCGCCGCGAAACTCTGATAGGCGAAGTATCCAGCCCCAGACACTGCAAACACCAAAGCAAATAATGCCATTCCACCCTTAAGTGACCTTGGGTTAAATATTCTTCCTAATTTCTTTAGTCTACTAACTTTCTTTTTACCTGAAGTTCTTTTTGTTACAGCCATTTTAGTTTTCCTTTTAAGATGTTGGTACGAATTATCTACCCACATATTGCTTATGTCAACCTTGGGGTGAGCTTTCGAGACCTTCTGGGTCAAATCGACAGAGCTCAGGCTTTCGGAGTACCTGAGTAGATGTTGTACAAAACAGGCGTCCTCGGGTGCGAGGACTGTTTGACGAGTTATTGAGTCGGCGACTCAATAACGAGGAGTTCCGCAGCAAGCCTGTTTTATACAACAGATACACCAAGTATGACGAACTGCCTGCCGTTTCTTTGGGTACTTTCTTGTAGGCTCAAGAAAGTATCAGGATGTGATTCTTTGGGTACTTTCTTAGTCAATACAAGAAAGTATTATCAAAACTGCTATACTAATTGTCTGGTTATGAGCAGATATTTTACTGCGGAGTTTTTTGTACGAAACCGTGAGCAATTACAAATATTGTTCTCTGGCAAAGCACCCATTGTACTTAGTGCGAATGGCTTACTGCAGAGCAGCGCCGATATGACTTTTCCCTTTAGGCAGGACAGAAACTTTTGGTATGTGACTGGGGTTGATGAGCCAGATGCAATTTTGGTCATGGACAAAGGCAAGGAATTCATAATCTTGTCTGAAGACCATGAACACCGCGCTCGTTTTGAGGGCGCTATGACGGCCGAGCAAATCAGTCAGGCATCTGGTGTTGCCGAGGTACTAAGCCATAAGGACGGCTGGGCAAGACTGACGCCGCGGCTCAAAAAGGTAAAACACATAGCCACCTTGGCGGCGAGCCCACCGTACGTGCAGTATTACGGCTTTTATACAAATCCAGCGCGGAGCACCATGATTGCAAAGATTAAAGGTATCAATCAGGCTATTGAACTGCTAGATCTAAAGCAACATTTTGGCACAATGCGTATGATAAAACAGCCGCAGGAACTTGATGCAATCCGAGCAGCCATTGAGGTTACTGCAAAAACCCTGAAGTCAGTATCTTCCAAGGCTTTCCTGCCACAAACTACTGAAGCCGAGATAGATAACGAGCTTCGCTATCAGTTCCGCAAAAAAGGGGCAGACGGGCTGGCGTTTGACAATGTAGTTGCTGCCGGTGGCAACGCGGCAATAATTCACCACATTCAAAACCAAACACCACTGCCCAAAAACGGCTTACTACTTTTAGATGTCGGTGCCGAAGTTGACCACTACGCTGCAGATATCACAAGGGTCTACAGCGTTGGTCGCCCTACAAAGCGGATGCAGCAAGTGTTTGATTTAGCAGTAGATGCGCTTGAACAGGCAATATCAATGCTAAAAACAGGGGTGCTTCCTCAGAAGTTCGAGGAAGAAATGGTCCATGTTGTTGGCGAGAAGTTACGCATATTAGGACTAATAAAAACCATCGACAAAGAAAGCGTACGCAAATATTTCCCAACTTACACTTCACATCATTTGGGTCTAGACGCCCACGATGCTTCGGATCGTGATGCCCCACTGGCGCCAAATATGGTGCTAGCGGTTGAACCGGGCATTTACATACCCGAAGAGGGCATAGGTGTCCGTGTCGAAGAAAATGTTCTGATAACTAAAGACGGGTGCGAAGTATTGACTAGTCGCTTGCCCCGAGCGCTGACCTCGCTTACAATAAAGGAAGTTTAAAACGCTTATGAAAAGACCATTTAATCGCTTTTTAGTTCGTTGGTTTGTTTGCGGCCTAGGTTTGTGGGTGGCTGCTAGCCTGCTTGGAGATAGAGTCAGCTACAACAGTCGGGTAGGGGTTATTGTTACGGCAGGACTGATACTGGCAATTATCAACATAATCATCAAGCCTGTAGTAGTAATTCTGTCGTTGCCAGCCATATTATTTAGTCTGGGATTGTTCATGATTGTTATCAATGGTCTGATGGTGATACTGGTTAGCAGGCTGTACGAACCGCTGCATGTAACTAATTTTGGAGCGGCTATGCTTGCTGGTATGGTCATCGGCTTGGTAAACTATCTAGTGACGACAATTTTAGAAGAAAAGTGAGCTGGAGAACGATATGTCAATATATGGATACGTAACAATTGGTTCAATGCTAGTACTGACTCTGCTAGTTTTATTGCAGACACGTGGTGCCAGCTTGGGCGCAGGGCTTGGTGGTGGCGCAGAAGTGAATACAGTAAGACGAGGTTCTGATAGAACAGTCCATCAGTTGACAATTATTGTGGCGTTTATCTTTGCTGCCTCGCTTTTGCTTGGCATAGTCGCTTAACTGGGGGTGGTTCATGATTGACCGAACAACTAGACTTCGCTGGCGACGAACATTACGCAGAGGACGAAGGCAGGTTGAAGACATTGGTCTGCAGGCTGAAGACAACATAGAGCGGCACTTTTTTAAGCGATTTGGTCGTTTGTTGGCAGTGCGTAGCTTTGTGACTAGCTGGGTATTGTTGGTTATGTTTTTGATAGGTGGCGTCATCTTGCAGGCAAGAGGAATGACTAATTACTATACCTCTTTGCAGCCTGTATCTGGGGGTACTTTTACTGAAGGAGTGGTTGGTTCGTTCACAGACGCTAACCCATTGTACTCGAGCGGGCAGGTAGATAGTAGCGTTGCAAAACTCTTGTTTGCCAGCTTACTCAAGATAGGATCAGACGGTAATTTGACCGGAGATCTGGCATACAAGTGGTCTGTCGATGCTCGTGGAGTACAGTACACTTTATACTTGCGTGACAAATTGACGTGGCACGATGGTAAACCACTGACGGCAGAGGACGTGGTGTTTACTTATCAGACTATTCAGAATGCAGATGCCAAGTCACCACTTTTCAACAGTTGGCGAGGTATCAACGTCACCGCTCCACTGCCCAACCAAGTAGTATTTACTCTGCCAAATGGTCTGAGCTCTTTCCCGTATTCTCTGACTAACGGCATTGTACCCAAACACTTGCTAAAAGACGTGCCACCGACCCAGTTACGCTCGATACGTTTCAATACCGTTAGCCCGATTGGCTCAGGTCCATTTGTGTGGAGTCGTGTAGAGGTGTCCGGTGATTCTCCAGAAACCCGTGAGGAACAAATAGGCTTCACGCCATTCAAGAACTATCATGCTGGCGCGCCAAAGTTGAATGGGTTTGTGCTACGTTCATTTCATGACCAGAAAAATATGATAGATAGTTTTGAGGCTGGCGAACTTGACGGTATGGTTGGGCTAGATAACGCCCCAGAAACAATAAGTGAGAAACCAACTACCAATGAGTACAATGTCCCAATTGCTGGAGAAGTAGCGGTATTTCTAAAAACTACCAGTGAGATATTCAAAGACGTGAAGGTCAGACGAGCGATTGTCCAATCAGTCAACAGACAAGAAATAATCAAAAACTTGGGCTACCCCGTTTCCGTTGCCAACTCACCGTTACTAAAAAGCCAAACTGGGTATGATAGAGCCGTTACGCAGTTGCCATATGACACAACCACTTCCAAACGTTTACTGGACGAAAGTGGTTGGCTGCCAAGCGGCAGTGATGGTATTAGGACCAAAAATGGTAAGCAACTTAAGTTTTCTTTGACTGCCCAGAGTAGCAGCGACTACATAAAAGTAACGAAGCTGTTGCAACAGCAGTGGCGCAGCATAGGCGTGATTGTCGAAGTACAGTTACAGACCGGTGTTGACTTGCAGGGGGTTGTGTCCCGACACGACTACGGTGCGCTGCTGTATGGAATATCTATAGGCTCTGACCCAGACGTCTTCCCTTATTGGCATAGCTCACAAGCGGATCCGAGCGCCGCTACTAGGCTGAACTTCTCGGAATATAAGTCAACCGCCGCAGACAAGGCGCTGGAATCTGGACGCAGCCGAAATGATACAACACTAAGAGCAATCAAATATCGTCCATTTCTTGAAGCATGGAAAAACGATGCGCCGGCTGTCGTTCTGTATCAACCCAGATTTCTATATGTCACAAAAGGTAAAGTTTACGGCTTTAACGCAAAGACCGTGAACGAGACATCTGACAGATTTACAGAAGTCAATAATTGGATGATAATACAGGGCAGAGTGCCACATTAGCGAAATGGGCAGAAACGCTAGCTTCAGGTGTGAGAACAGCCACTGGCTATCCGCCAGCCGGCGGGGCAAGGACACTGGATTGATTTGGAACTCGTTTCAAGTTAGGTCAACAGCAGACTGCAGAATGTTGTCGCGGAACGTGACGGAGTCCTCTATAATAATTTCTTGAACCCAGCAAATTGCGGGGATGTGGCGAAATTGGTAGACGCGCTAGCTTCAGGAGCTAGTGAGCTTTTGCTCGTGAAGGTTCAAGTCCTTTCATCCCCACCAGTAACAGGCATATTCTGTTAATCACCTGCACGTTATATGGTATTATTATCGAAGTAACAGACGCTAACGCTTAGCTTGGAGACTTTGAGTATTGTATGAATAAAATTGCCCATTATTTACAAGAACATCTGACTGGTGAAGTCATGACCAGTAATGAGGCCCGCAAGTACTTTTCGACTGACGCTAGTATATTGACCGTAACTCCTTCAGTGATTGTTTATCCAAGAAACGAAAATGACATTCGCAAAGCAGCTCGCTTTACTTGGCAGCTGGCAGAGAGAGGTCGTGTCATACCTATAACAGCGCGTGGTTCTGGCACCGATCAAGCTGGTGCTGCCATAGGATCGGGAATTATTATGGTATTTCCGGCACATATGAGGCACTTGCTTGATATAGATGGCAAAACAGGTGCCATTACCGTAGAACCCGGAATCAATTACGGCAAACTGCAGCAAGCATTGCACACTCATCACCGTTTTTTGCCGCCATATCCTGCTTCACAAGAATACAGCACCATTGGTGGGGCAATCGGCAACAACGCAGCTGGAGAAAAAACTTTCAAATACGGCTGCACCCGTGACTACGTAAAAAGTCTGCGGGTGGTATTGGCAAACGGAGAAGTCATCGAGACACATCGCCTATCCAAGCGTGAACTCAACAAAAAGCTAGGCTTGGCA
>CAYGHF010000044.1:0-5806 GCA_964349795.1 uncultured Saccharimonas sp. (SeqCode)
CCCCGTTATTTGAAGAGATTTTACCTGATTGCGACGGGGTGTTGATCATGTCTGTTAATCCCGGTTTTGCCGGCCAGAAATTTATGCCGCAAGTCCTTGCTAAAATAGAGCGCCTAAAAGAGATTGTCAATGGTCTTAGGAAGACAGGTTCACCAGTATGAACGGCGCGGTTGTATCTATACGTGATCTAATTGTGAGGGTGCAGTTTGATGAAGACGCACCTCGTGTTGGTGAGCTACTGGAAGTAGATAATGGTAAGGCAACACAACTTTTAGTTGATCACTTAGAGCCACACGGTATAGCTTTGTGTCTGAATGTTAGAACCGACAGGCACATCCAAAAAGGCATGAACGTCAAAAGAACCAAAAAGGGTATAGAAATACCGGTAGGTGAAGCTGCGATTGGTCGGATATTTGATGCTTTAGGTGACCCAATGGATGGGCAGCCAGCTGTAAACGGCGACGGCCAAGTATACAAAGACATCATGCAAATCCCAGCAAGGAGCACTACGTTTAAAGTTGCCAAGCCGGAGATCTTGGAAACAGGTATCAAGGTCATAGACTTCTTCACGCCGTTTGTAAAAGGGCGCAAAATTGGCATTATTGGTGGTGCCGGTGTGGGTAAGACAGTGCTAACTATGGAGTTAATAAACAACATTGCTCAGAGTGGTGGTGGACTGTCGTTTTTCGCTGGCATTGGGGAGCGTATTCGTGAGGGGCATGAACTCTACGAGACCCTAAAAGGCAATGATCTATTGAAGAATACCTGTATGTTCTTTGGTCAGATGAATGAAAATCCGGTTCAACGTGCGCTCATTGCGCTTTCTGCCGTTGCCGGCGCAGAATATTTTAGAGATGAACAGGGAAAGAACATTTTATTCTTTGCTGACAATATGTATAGATATGTGCAGGCACGTAACGAGTTGGCTACAATTCTTGATCAGGTTCCGAGTGAGGGTGGCTACGAGGCTACCATCTTCTCTGACATAAAAGTGCTACAAGACAGACTGAGTTCAAATGAAAAAGGTTCTATCACTTCCGTCCAAACCATCTATGTTCCAGCCGATGACCTTAGTGATCCAGCCGTACAAATGATTCAGCATGAGCTAGACTCTATTGTTGTGTTGTCACGCAAAGTTGCCGAGCAAGGCATTCGACCAGCTGTTGATTTGACGCGCACAACTTCGTCATTGCTGACGCCAGATATCGTTGGCGATCGTCATTATATGCTCAGCGTTAGAGTACAGGTCCTGCTCCAAAAATATGAATCGTTGAAGAGTATTATTGCCATAATTGGTGAAAATGAGTTATCGGCAGTCGATAGGGCAGATTACGCCAAAGCCAAAAAACTGATAACTAACTTTACCCAGAATATGCACGTTATGGAAAAGCACAATGGTGTTGCCGGCGACTTCTTCACGCGTGAGCAGACTCTGCAGTCAATTGAAGAGATTGTGGCTTAAATATCATGGCAGAACAAACGGCGCAACAGGTCATAAAGGCAGCAAAAAAGCGGGACGCGGCAAAGACTGCTGACGCTGATCTAACAATGAATGTAAAGGTGTATTCACCATTCAAAGTATATTTTGATGGCACGGCGCTCAGTATTTCAGCCGTCAATGACACTGGCCCTTTTGACATTCTGCCGCAACACCACAACTTCATTACGTTACTCAACTCTTGCATTGTCTGTGTAAGGACCGAAAAATCAGACGAAAAAATTCAGATAAATAAAGGCGTTATGCACGTCAAAGCGGACCGAGTTATTGTTTTTTTGGACGTTTAGAACAAAGAGTTGACGAAGTCGAATCGCTTCTGGGCGGCAGCGCTAGCAGCCGTACCGTCAGCCAGACCCTTTGTCATGTAAAAGTATGTATCTCCTGAGATCTCTTTGAAGGCTAGGAATGACTGCCCCGTGTAGCTGGTTGGTACATTGGCGAGCACAGTATTGCAGTCCATTGTTGCTGGCAGGGTGGTGTTGAAGCGAGTGTCATTGCCGAAACAGTGGAAATTACTTTCACCACCTGAGACTGAGACTGTGCCCCAGTATTGTGCTACCTTGATTTGCTGAAGTTCATTCTTGTAGTCGGTGAGTGCTTGGCGAATCCAAGCGGCTTTCTTGGTTGCATCCCCAGCGTGCGGTGTGTTGCAATTTGGCGAAGTGCACGGGTAGTACTCAACACTTCCCCACTCACCAACCAGCAGTGGTTTTTTGCCTTTAGCTTGCTTGGCTTCGGTCGTACCATCCAATTTTTTGACGTTGCCGTAGCAGGTTACGTTGTTCTGAATCGTGCATGCCTTGCCGGTGAAGTCGGTGGTTGCCCATTGGTACCAACCAGTGGCACTACGTTGTGAACCGTCAGCGTTCTTGTGTTTGATGACCTGTGCCAGTGTGCGCCAAGCGCTCGGATTTTCGTTAGTAAAGAAGTTGTACGGGTCAACACCGTTAAAGTCAGTACACTGGTCACCGGGGTACAGCTTGGCACCAAGACTTTTATCACTGTGATAATTGTCGGGGATGGCAACTGTTGAGAATTTGGCTTTGGTTGCGCCTTTACTCTTGAAGACGTAATAGAAAGCGCAGAACATATCAGCATAATCTTGCTCACCATAGCCGCCAGCGGCATTGATATCATTCTCTGGTTCGTGGTGTAGCGTAAAGACAAACGGTCCGGGCATCTGACTCTGCAGAGAAGTTGCCATATTTTCGACTTCAATACGACGAGCTGACCCAGCTGTGCGCAAATCAGTCGAAACTTGCTTCCAGTTGCTCCACACTTTATAAGACGTGTGTACTACCTTGCCTTGGTTAGCAAACTGGAGTTCTTTCGTGAAGGTGTTTGCCCAAGACGAATGGAAAATGCGTACAACATCAAGTTTACGCCCAATCTGCGTCTCTGCTTCGGTAAACTTGGTGTCGGTCTCGTCGGGTCGGTTAGACCCAAACAGGATGCCACTGAAGGTCACTGGCGGTGTTGTTACTTTTGGCCCAAATTTTACGTATGACCCACCCGACGCTTGGGCATCGTTTGGCACGATTGCGGCAGGCTGTGTGATAGTGCCGCTTTCTGCCTCTACCGCTGCCGATGGTGTCGACGCACTGCTAGAAATAAGCAGAACTAGTCCAAAACATGCGAATAATAGAACGAAATAAAAAGCACCTTTTCTAGATATGACACTTTTTAATCTAAAAGATTGTTTTATCATAAGCTTACGTTTATTTTACCATACGATGGATTAAGCTAACAAAACAGAGGTAGTTTTGCTATAATTGATTATATATGGCTAAGAAAGTATTCGTCGGATTATCTGGCGGTGTCGATAGTTCTGTGACTGCAGCTTTGCTGAAACAGCAAGGCTACGATGTCACGGGCGTGTACATGAAAAACTGGAGTAAAGATCTCCCTGGTTTTCCGTGCCCCTGGAAAGAAGATTATCAAGACGCCAAGCGGGTTGCGGTACAGCTTGACATTCCGTTTTTGATGTTCGACTTCGAAAAGGAATACAAGGACAGAGTGGTTGATTATATGTTGGAGGGCTTCAAGGCGGGCGTTACGCCGAACCCCGACATCATGTGTAATCAAGAGATAAAGTTCAAGCTATTTTTAGAAACCGCTCTAGAAAACGGCGCTGATATGATTGCAACTGGTCATTATGCAAAAGTTGCAAGTAGAAAGTATAAAGTAGAAGGTAAAAACTCGCCACTCGTTACTCGCCACTCGTTACTAACCGCTAAGGATTCCAACAAAGACCAAACCTATTTCTTATATAGAGTAACCAAAGACGCGCTTGCCAAAACAATGTTTCCACTGGGCGCATATACTAAGCCCGAGGTGCGCAAATTGGCAGAGAAGTTTGGGCTAATCACTGCCAAAAAGAAAGAGAGCATGGGAATTTGCTTTGTCGGCAAAGTTGGCATCAAAGAATTCTTGCAGCAATACGTCCAAACATCACGCGGCAACATTGTTGACCACTCGCCAGCTGGCGCAGGCAAAGTAATCGGTAAACACGACGGCGCAATCTTTTATACAATTGGTCAGCGCCATGGCTTGGACGTTGGCGGCGGCTTGCCATATTACGTTACCGGTAAAGATATGGGCAAAAACGAAGTTTACGTCACTAGTGACATCTCCGATGAAAAACTTTGGCGCAAAGAGTTTAGTCTGACGACTTTGCATTGGATAAATGACGCGCCAAAAAACGGCCAAAAGTTATCGGTGCGGACACGTCACCGCGCACCGCTAGAAGATTGTACTGTTTCACTAACTGGCAAGGTGGCTACAATAAAACTTGACGGGCAGCTACGAGCCCTAACCCCCGGCCAATCAGCCGTTTTATATGATGACAACCGTGTTCTCGGCGGCGGCATAATCTGTTAGAATAGACAAAATGACAGCACAAGAAATTCGTAATGCATATCTGGAGTTTTTCAAGAAACAACAGCATCAGGTAATTCCTAGGGCTCTTTTGGTGCCGCAAAACGACCCAACTACATTGTTTACTGGTAGTGGTATGCAGCCAATGATTCCGTATTTGCTCGGTGAAACGCACCCCAAGGGCAAGCGTCTAGTAGATAGTCAGGTGTGTTTACGGGCGCAGGATATTGATGAGGTGGGGGATGAATCGCATACTACAACGTTCGAGATGCTTGGTAACTGGAGTCTCGGTGATTACTTCAAGAAAGAACAGATTTCATGGATGGCCGAGTTCTTGTTTGACGAAATCGGTCTAGATCCTGCGCGCGTGTACGTCTCATGCTACATCGGCAACGAGAAATACAAAATCCCTCGGGACAATGAGGCTATTAAGCTGTGGCAGGCTGAGTATAAAAAGCGTGGTCTTGATGCCAAAGTGGTAGAAATTGGTGCTGCCGAAAATGGCGACAAAGTTGGGATGCAAGGCGGACGTATCTTTTTGTATGACGGTAAAGAGAACTGGTGGAGCCGCAATGGAGCCGAAGAAACGACCTTGGTTGGTGACCCTTGCGGACCGGACTCTGAGATGTTTTTTGACTTTGGCGAACAGTATCACGATGAGAAAAAGTGGGGTAAGCCACACCCAGCCAGCGATTCGCCGCGCTTCTTCGAGATTGGTAACAATGTTTTCATGGGTTATCAGAAAACTGAAGATGGATTCGTGGAGTTGGAGGCGCCAAACATCGACCAAGGCTCTGGCCTTGAGCGCATTGCCGCTGCTGTTCTGGATAACCCCGATGTTTTTCGTATCAGCTTGTTCTGGCCCATCATCGAGAAACTAGAAAAAATTAGCGGTAAAACATACGACAGTCATACCAACGCCATGCGTGTGATTGCTGACCATATCAAGGGCGCTACATGGCTAGCCGTTGATGGCGTGACGCCGAGTAACAAAGAGCAAGGTTATGTTATGCGCCGCTTGCTACGGCGAGCTATTCGATATGCCTTTGAGCTTGGGGTTGAACAGAACTTTTTAGAGCAAGTTGTGCCAGTAATTGCCGACCTTTATGAGCAAGACTTTCCAGAGGTTAAGGCCAAGCGTCAAGAAATCATTGACACTCTAATGAAAGAAGAAAAAATCTTTCGCCAAACTTTGCGCAAGGCTATTCGTACCCTTGAAAAGATAGCATCGCTCAATGAAGTGGATAACGGCGAAATTGGAATCACGGGCGAAATCGTTTTCATGATGTATGATACTTACGGTTTTCCTACCGAGCTGACAGCTGAGGAAGTTTATAAGCGTGAAAAATGGAAGCTTGTTCCGGGTTGGCAGTCTCAGTTTGAGTCAAAAATGGCCGAGCAGCGCCAACGCAGTCAGACGGCTTCTAAGGG
>CAYGHF010000045.1:0-5520 GCA_964349795.1 uncultured Saccharimonas sp. (SeqCode)
CTCCAGGTCATAATGGTCCTCATCGAGCACTTTCTGTGCCGCCTTCAGGTCAAGGTTGTCCTGGGTCGCGACGCTCCAGGGGAGTTCCGTAAGCCACTCGATATACGTCCTGATGACGCCCGATTCGGCGGCATCACTAATAAGTTGACGGACAACTCTGGCTTGATCTTTTTCTTGGGGCACAACAGTTTTGGCAATCTTTTCTAGGTCAGCGTATTTAGCAACGTCTTTGTTGGCTTGTACTAGTGATGTTTGCTGCTCGTCCAAGACTCTGCTATCAAGCTTTAGGGCAACCAATTTTTGGGTGCTTTGTTTGAGGACGGTGTCTCCATAGTAAACAGCGCCAATTGTACCGACGCCTAGCAAGCTGACAATACCAAGCATCAAAAAGTATATACGTTTGCTATTCACGATTTGCTCCCAGACTTATGGATGTACAAGAAAGGATTATCTTTTGTGAATAGGGCTCTTATGCTGACTTGACAGGGGTAATTTGCGTCAGGTGATGTGCCGCAAGTTATATTTAATATGTCAGCCTTCTCGAATATTTTATTATTTTTGTCTTGCAGGTTTACCTGTACCTGTGAGGCGGTTTGAAAATCTTTGGCGACGGCATTTAAATCAATGCCGCCTTCTACTTTACTGATGCTTAGTGATGCCAATGATGATCCCTGTGGCATAGCAGCACCAATCTGTTGCAAAAGCTCCGAAAATAGCACCTCGCGTCCCAATACTTGAACCACAAGTTTTAGACTGCCGGTGATGTCCTGCACACGCTTTTGGGTTTCATCTAACTTTTGAACTTTGAGTTGCTCTTGGGACTGAGCTACCCGCTTACGCAGTGTTTTGCTAGTCTGATTTATGTAAAATGTACCACAAAGCACAATCACGGCTATGCCAACTATGCCGGCAGTGAGCCGAAACGACCATTTCAGTAACCATGCGTTGCGTCTGGCATATGATATGTCTTCGCGCATGTTATGTGGCAGTAGATTTATCATTCAAAAATCTCCTGTGATTCAATAAGCGCTAGTCCTGCAACTGTGCCGTATAAAGATTTTCCTAGACTATTAGGTGGCGGTATATGGCTGAATGAAAGTTTATGCCATGGGTCACACATGCGTACTGGAAGTCGTAGTCGACTGGTCATAAATTCTGATAGGCCAGGCATACTAGCACCGCCACCCAGCGTTACTATCTGACTAATCTTTCGCTTGGTTGTGTTGCGGTCTTCATAGTAGCGGATCATGCGGCGGATTTCTTTCAGTAGTTGATCTAGTAGTGGCGCAAGGGCTTCGCTTATTTCTTTTTGCTTTTTGCTGACACCCAGCCCGTATTTGGATTTTATGGTGTTCGCATCTTCTTTACTCATGCCCAGATACTTTGCGATTAGCTCTGTAAAACTATCTCCACCACCCAGGACTGTGCTAGTTACTATCAGTGCGTCGTCATAAATGGTGATGTCTGAAGAAACTGTTCCGAAATCTATCAACACCGTCGGAACGTCGCTTCGTTCGGTATGAATAAACAGTCGACATGAAGCACTGATAGTTGTCTCAAGGGCTACAACGTCGAGGCCAAGTATCTGTGATAACTCCATGTATGAATCGGCAATTCGCCTCGGTATGGCGACAGCCAATAACTCAACATCCTTTTCTGTTTCGCTGATGATTGTGTAGTCCATATAAAGCTGGTCTGACGGCATCGGGATGTACTGTTCTGATTCTTGACGAACTGCTTCTGCCAACTGTTTCTTGCCCATCTTTGGCATAGTCATAGTTCTTGTGAAGGTTCTGGCAGCCGGCACCGAAATGACCACCCGCCTAGTACTAATATCGCCAACCAAGTTTTTGCTAAAGAGATCAAGAGTTGCCTTGGCTATTTTTTCTGGCGCATTTATCGTTCCATCTTTGCTGAAAGCATCAAAGTCAAAACTTGCTGTACCGTAACCTGTCACAAAATTTTTGCTGGCGTGTTTTGTAATCTGCATAACTTTGAGGTTGTTATAGCCAATATCAAGACCAAAGATCGGCTTGTCTTTAAAAAAGTAAGCTGGCTTCATGACGATAAGCCCTGTTTATGGGTTATAGGTGGTAGAGTTAATTGATTTTGAAGTCTGTTTTTCATGCTGCCCATCAAGCGTAACCTTTATGTAACTATACCATAATCATCGTGCAATTACTTCTTAGTTTGGCTAGTTGTAGGTACGACGATAGCCATCAAAAACCCAATAAGTACTGCCGGTACCCGTCGATGTCCCAAAAGTTATCGTTCCGCTATTCTTGAGCTCAACAGTTTGTCCGACGAGTGCGCCAATCTGACCGCTGTTTGCAATAAGCACCCGACTCCAACGAGCGTAGAAAATCGTATTTGGTCCCTCGGCTGAGTTATCTAATTGCATTGTTATGTCATTGCGTGAATTGTACAGATCGACTCCTGTTACATCGGTACAATTCGGTGAACAGGAAGCACGGCTGTAATAACTGATAATTTGAAAACCGGTGCCACTGGCATTGGATACTAATTTGGAGCTATTGTTGAATGAGGCGCCGTCTTGGTCATCCACCATGATTGACGGTCGGGTGCTACCAAGCGCATCAGAGACTTTCATTTGGGAGGAGTTTGAGGTCTCGAGCTCTCCTGTTATCCAGACGTCACCAAGTACAGTAACCACGCAGCTGTTGCTTATGCTCACGTCTCCGGTGATTTTTGTGCCTGCTGCCCAAGTTCGGGTCTGGCTGCCCGAGCAGCTCGCCGCCGAGCCAGTTATTGTGGTTGTGATAGCGGCTTTTTGAGCAGCTCGATCGTGAGGAGGTAGAGACTGGGCGGCAATACCCGAACTCGCCACTAAACCAGGGTTTGACATGCCAGTCCCACTAGTCTGATTATTGGCTTTAACGCTTCCGTAAATATGCGCCGTGTTATTCAGTGTTATTGGTTGTCCGTTTTCACCACTATTGCAAAGTCTTGGGTAGGTGCTGTCTGCAGGTACGGGGCAATTTTGGTGCGCGACTTCAACATTAACGGGGTTGTTGCTAAGACCGATTTGAGCAGAATTAGACATAGTTATTTCCCCGTTAACTAGGACATCACCACCTATAATCTTGGCACTGTTACTCAATATTAGACCACCTACACCAGTAACCACACTGTACAGACCAGCCGTAACCGAGCGTAGGTCTGCCGTAACAGTTACGCTGGACGCAGGAGTTGCGCTACTAGCGGGGCGGTATGTTCTGCCGGTTGATGCCATAGTTTTATTGCTGGCGCTAACATCAGTCACAGTTACCTGATAGGTAGTCTTAACGGCACCGTCGTTAAATAATTCAATTTCGCTGCCCGTGCCTATCCAGCTAGCGTCGGTGGTCAATTGTTGTATGCCGTAGTCCAGCCCTGCATCTGTTGCTAGCTGCGCGCTGGTATGAGATTGGTCTATTTTAGCTAATTGTAGAGTTGCTGTAGAGAACTGTGTAAATATCGCCACAATCATAATTAGAAAAGGCAGCATCAAGATTATCGCTAGGAGTATTGAACCAGTTTGATTTGAACGATGTTTCATCAGAAAGTGTTCCTCAGTGTTACGCGAATCCCATTGGTTAGGGTCAGTGGTTCACCAAACGAGTCTTTGCTCATAGACAGCGAAACGTTGATTGAGCGGGCGAGCAAAGGGTCTGTGGTGAGCGCATTGTCTTGATCATACAAGCTAAAGTCCATATCAGATACGTTTTCTAGTAATTTTTTGTCGGCGGGGCAAGCGTTTGTCGCGCTCGCAGCCGGACATGAAGTGGTTAGGGAATTGCCGGCGGCACTGGGGTTGGCTAGGGTTCTTTTGTACAGATCAGAATCTTGTTTAAAGTAGACAAGTTCATTGTTATAAGGGTTTCCAGTAGCAGAATCGATTATATATTCTCGCTGATTGTCCGAGGCAGGCACGGCGACAATGATGACAAAGTTAGCATTTCCCGTATTCCATCCAGTGGGCGGAGAGTTTGGGTCGGTTATGGTGTTTGACTGACGTACGCCCGCTCCATAGCGGAGTTCTTCAACTGTTGAACGCAGTAAGTTCTGAGAGTCGGCAGTCATTTCGGCAACGATGCTGTTTCTGGTAATAATAACGAAGTAATTTATGAATATTGCCAAGATACTGACAGATATAATGCCAATGAGCGAAATACTCATTACTAGTTCAGGTAATGTGAAGCCGTCTTGTCGTTTAGTACTGTCCAACACCGAGTTCCCCTACAAAAGTTTTATATGTATGCGTCCGTGGCTTGCCCTGTTCGTTATAGGTTATTGTTAGAACAACAGACTTTATATCTACAGCCTGTGAAGCTACAATTTGGCTAGCAGAACGAGGTAGACCTAACTCGGAGGGTAACTCACTAGTAATATCGGTTGTGCCATCACTCAGACCTAGGTAGCCCAGACTTCGCAGTGACTCAATCTTGCTCTCGGCGTAAGCGTTTGCTAGTGTCGTGTCTCTGGCCTGCTGGCTAATGTAAGCTTGGGTTGTTGTAATGGTGCTGATACTGGTTATAAGAATGCCCGCCACAATGATTGAGACTAGTATCTCAACTAGAGTGAAGCCACGCTCTTCGTTAATTCGCATAGTATCCAGTATAGACCATAAGCACTATACTGTGCCACGAAATAACCCCCTGTCGTAGGGGGTTATTGTCGCTAAGTATTGTGTCTTAGTTTAGGCTGGTTTTTGAAGTTGTGCCACCTGCTTCTAGGTTCGCAGTTAGCGTGTACTTAGCACAGTCTGCTGCTGCAGTTGTGCAAGCTGTAGTACCATCTGATTGGAATACAGCGTAGCCGTAACAACCAGTGCTTGGTGTTGCTGCAAGCTGAGGGTTGTTTGACGCGTCTTTACATGCAAGACTAGTAGTAAACTTCGGGTCTTTCAATGCTTCTGCGTCAAGACCTTTCATGTTTGTGCCACGCCAAGTTGATGAGTTTAGCTCAACTAGACCGGGGTAGCTAACATTTTGCGCGTAGTAGGCTTCCACCTGTCCGTGGATGGCTTTAACGTCAGTTGTGCGCTCGGTGTCTCGCGCTTTTTGTTGTATGCCTGTAAAGGTTGTGATAACCAATGCAGCCAAGATGCCGATAACGACAATTACGATCAATAGCTCCACAATCGTGAAACCTTCTTGTTTTCTTTTAAGAGTCATAAGGACCCACCCTTCTTATATATTATTTAGTAGAACCTTAACGTGACCGCTAAAGCGTTCTACCTGTTGATTATAGTCATAAGCATAACCACGTCAAGACCCGAAAAGTCCTATTTGGTACCAATGTTCTTACTGAGTGAGGCAATTGGACCCATAACACTGGCGGCAATTAGACCAACAATGCTGCCGAGAACAATAATCATCAAAGGCTCAATGAGGGAACTTAGGCCATCGATGACCGCTGTTACTTCTTCTTCATAGAATTCAGCTACCTTTACTAAAACGGTATCAATCTGACCAGTTTCTTCACCAATTGCTAACATCTGCGGAACAATCGGTGGAA
>CAYGHF010000046.1:0-5482 GCA_964349795.1 uncultured Saccharimonas sp. (SeqCode)
GTCCCATTGTATCAGCACCCTAGTAATTTTAGGAGTTTTCAGCTAAAATCAGCCTGTTTACGGGGCATTGGCGCATCCGCCGGCTGGCGGAGGCTAGCACGGTCGCCACGGCGACAGGTCAAAAGATATGTATTATGTGTACATCCTAAAAAGTTTAATTAATGGACGTTTGTATACTGGTTCAACACAAAATATCGAAACCAGATTAAAAGAACATAATTTAGGTAAGTCAAAAGCCACCAGACATACGCGCCCGTTTGAGCTAATATATAGCGAAAGCTTTGATACTCGTAGCAAAGCTTATAATAGAGAAATGTACTTTAAGACCGGCAAGGGTCGCGAAGAACTTATAAGATTACTTGAGTTAAATTGATTTGGAGGGGCATTGGCGCAGTTGGCTAGCGCGCTTCCATGGCATGGAAGAGGTCAAGGGTTCGAATCCCTTATGCTCCACCAAATCAATTTAAGCCATTAGCGGTCGCCACGGCGACAGGTCAAGGTGAGAGCCGCCTGTGGCGGGTCGCAAGGGAGTCAACTCTTGCAAACTGGTTTGCAAAGATGTTGCGACGGGTGAGACAATTCTGTGAATTGTCGCAAGGACATCTACTTTTGAAAATTCATTTTCTAAAACGTAGTGGCGGGGTCGCTGGAAGTGACCGCCGAAGGTGAGTCGAATCCGATATGCTCCACCAAATTTGCTGAAAGTTATAGATTGAAATGCTGACTGGGATAGTTGATCCCCACTATCTAACTTCAATGCCACAACCTAGATTTGCGATAATAGCGTAACCCAATAATCACCGCTAGCCCCAAAAGCGCTGTTGATAAAAACAGGCCTACGACTCCATTTTTCTTTTTGGTTTTTTGTATGGCCACTAGATTACTGGTCAATTTGGCGTTTTCGACGACCCCATCAATGGATGGACTTGTTTGGGCGCTCTGCTCGGCAGGTTCAGACGATTCTGATAGTCCAGTATCAGCCGGTGGCAAACTTGAGCCCTGCCCTGAAGACCGTGACTGATCAGTACTGCTAGTGGTAACATCAGCCGGCTGTGTCACGGTAACTATCTCTGGCGCAACAGTTACCACTGCTGGGTACTCATTACTTCCAGACCCAACATCAACCGCATTCAAATTAGTTCCATCGGGGCTAATGTACCAAATGCCAAAATACCCCACACCAGCACCCGACGGGTGGCGATGAAAGTATATTGCGGTATCGTCATCTGACCAAGCGGGTTTGGAATTGATATTGCCATCGTTTATCACATAACGTAAATCTGAACCATCGGCATTCATAATACGGATACCCCAGTCTGTAGTTGAACCCGCTTGTCTGGTTAAGAAAGCAACCCTGTCACCAGTGTGGCTAAAATACGGGTCGTAATCTTGGTTTAAATCTGATGTCATCTGACGAGGAGTCCCGCCAGAGCTTGCAACTGTCCAGACATGTGACTGATAGCAATACACGATCGTACTGCCGTCGGGCGACCATGATGGATCGGTCTGGCCGGCTGACTGTCCGGCCGTCGATATTTTGACTGGGTTTTGGCCATTTTTATCAGTGACGTATAGCTCGCCTAGCCCGCCGAACATTACTAGCGATTTACTATCGGGTGACCATTCGGCATGGCCTTGATAGGTCCAGTTATTCGCCTTGTTGGCAATAAGTTGCCGAATGCCAGTTCCATCGGAGTTTGCCGCCCACAGGCTTGTAGCACCATAGTCTGTGTCATGGACGCCTTTTGGGGTGCGATAGAAAACAAGCTGAGAATTGTCAGGTGACATTTTGGGCCACCACGAGTCATAAGTACTATCGTTAGTTAGCTGTGTCACCGATCCGTCCGTTGCGACATGATAAATCTCGTAATTGCCGGTACGATTTGAATCAAAAATAAACTCTTGGGTAGGATTAGCAGCTTGGGAGTTATTGAAACGACGTTGATAACCGTAAAAACTGAACAAACCGACAAACAAAAGTAACGTTATAACTAGCTTGATTTTAGAGTTTTTCACTGTTTGGAGTATAGCAAACTAAAATGATAAGAGACCGTATGATGCGGTCTCTTACTGTTCGTGCGTGCCCACCCGCGACGGGTGGCTATTTGTTTTAGATGTTTGTTCTTGTCCCTCACTTTTTCCTGAGTGGTGTAGTCTGCAGTCAGATTACTGGAACTTCAAGAAAAGGTGAGGGGTCACGCGCCGCGATACGCACGATCTAATATAAGCATAAACTCTTAAGTCTATTTGTCAATTAGGCGAAGCAGGTCGTCTTCAGTTATCAGCTTGGTACCAAGTTTGCGAGCCTTAGTTAGTTTGCTCTCGCCGACATTTGCCCCAACAACAAGATAATCAGTATCGTTAGCTACACTTGTCTGGAAAACACCACCCAACGCCCGAACACGTTCGGCAGCCATATCTCGACCCATTGTTTCCAGTGATCCAGTGACAACAAATTTCTTGCCGCTTAATTTGCCGCCAACATGCTTAACTTCCTGAGGCCAAACACCAAGTTTTCTGAATTTTGCAAGTAGCTTTTCATTGTCTTCATCAGCAAACCAACCAAGTATTGACTCGGCAACAATCTCGCCGACACCGTCAACGTCTTTAAGCTGCTGATAGGTTGCTGAGCCCAAATTATCAAGCCGTTTGAAGGCATTTGCCAGATCAACCGCTGTCTGAGCGCCAACGTGACGAATACCTAGCGCGTAGATAAACCGTGCCAGCGGTGGATTTTTCTTTTCTGCAATAGCGTTGGCTAGGTTATCTGCCGAAATTTCGGCAAACCTATCGAGCTTTACGAATTGTTCTTTGCTGAGTTCGTAAATGTCAGCTAGGTCAGACACCAACCCAGCATTGACCAAAGCCTCGACATTTTTCTCTCCCAATGTATCAATATCTAAAGCGCCTTTGCTGGCAAAGTGTTCAAGTGCCCGCTTGAGCAGCAACGGGCCAGTTGCCCCTTTGACGCGGTACACTGCCTCACCGCTTGGACGCTCAAATTCCAGCTCTGGGTACTGACGAGCCAGTTCTTTTTCCATGCTGAACTGCCTAGCTGACTTTGGACGAAGTTTTTCTATCACACTCTGTACCTGAGGTATGATATCGCCAGCCTTATAGATCACAACTGTATCACCAACACGAATATCCTTGCGAGCAATCTCGTCAGCATTGTGCAAACTGGCATGTTGCACTGTTGAACCAGCCACCACAACTGGGTCAAACACGGCTACCGGTGTAGCCGCGCCAGTGCGACCAATGCTAATGACTATGTCTTTCACGACCGTAGTTGCCTCCTCTGCAGGATACTTATAGGCAACCGCGCCCCGCGGATTCTTGCCAACAACGCCAAGGTTGCTGTATTGCTTTCTATCGTTAACCTTTATAACCAGACCATCGGTACTGTAGGGCAAAGTGTGGCGTTTTTCTTCCCACATCGCTACAAAATTCATCACTTCATCAATAGTTGTGAATACCTTGGCTTGCTCGTTGCAAGCGATACCTAGTGATCGGATTGTACTATAGGCAAACTCATAGGTTGGAACTTCCTCGGGATTATCTCGTATTAGGTCGTAGCCGCGAAAATTGAGCGGTCGCTCGGCGACCAGTCGTGGATTCAGTTGACGAATCGTGCCAGCTGCTAGGTTACGTGAATTGGCAAAAGTCGGTTTGCCGGCAGTCTCCTGACGTTTATTCAAAGCTTCAAAATCTTTTTTGAGCATTATGATTTCACCGCGTATTTCGGTTCTGCCATGCAGAAACTTCTCTGTTTCTTGATTTGTCCTGAGTTTTAGGGGCACACTTTTGATGGTTCGCACGTTTGCAGTAACGTCCTCGCCAACCGTGCCATCGCCTCGAGTAACTGCCTGAACAAACACTCCGTCTTGATAGATTAAGGCACATGCCAGACCATCCAGTTTGAGCTCCACACTATACTGGTGCTTCTTGCCAGGCAGTAGCTTTTCCATACGCGCCACCCACGCCTCAACATCCTCACGCGAGAACACGTCATTCAGACTAATCATCCGAACTTGGTGGGTAACTTTTTGGAACTTATCAAGCGGCTTGCCGCCTACCCGCTGCGTCGGTGAATCAGGTGTCACCAGTTCTGGATGCTTAGCTTCTAAATCTCTTAGTTCCCGGCTCAATCCATCATAAATCGCATCGCTGACAGATGGCTTGTCCAAGACATAATATTCATACCAATAATCTTCTATTTGCTCACGAAGTATCGCTACACGACTAGCCGCGTCCTTCGTGTTCACTTCATTAGTCCCCGATAAACCGTATAAAAATAGTTATGAGCCACCGCAAAAGTCACTATACCCATGACAAAATACAACCACTCTGCAACAGGCGTAATGAACATTATCACTGGGATCAAAATAATAGCGGCAATGATAAGCAACACAAACGGCAAAAATAGTAGTTTGCGCATAACGGTCCAGCGGCGAAATAGTACCAGTTTCCTTGCCGAGCGCAAGGCTTGCAGGGGCGTGACATCGGGCAGTGTGACAATAAACAGTGCAAAAATTGACGAAGTTATCATGTATAACGTTAAAAGCACCAGCAAAAATATCATCATCGACCACAACACTTTCTCTGCCATGGTAACTGCCAATCCGTTCCCAAACACAAAACTATAGAGCAGATTCGCGACCACTAGCGGCAACATCTGCATCGCTACAACAAACAGTACAAGCAAAAATGGCACCAATGGGTACATGCCTTTGTAGAACACATCTTTTGCCCTGACCTTATTGCCAGCATGTGTTTGACGAAGCGCCCAGATGATACCTAGACTCATAATTACAGATAGCACTGATTGATAGACGGCTGCCACGCTGCTATTGACGCTATTGCTACCTAGTAGCGCTCCAAACAGCGCCGCACCAGTGACAAATCTACCACCCGTTCCCGACAATAACGTTTCTAGTAAATCTTTGGCATTGCCAAGTGACGCCGAAACACTAAAACTTCTAACGAAAGTAAGAGTTAATGCGGCTTGTATAAATGCGACACCCAGAAATAGCCGCTTGTGCTTCCATAGATGACCAACACTACTGAGGAATAATTTCCAACTGCTGGGCAATGTCTGCCTTTCGCTGCGAATTCGTTTGCTGACACGAAAGGTTTTATATACTGGAGCCTTTATCCGCCTTGTCATGCCACTGTTACCAGATACTTTTTTATCTGTCACCTTGACTGGTTTTCGTGATGTTTTTTTTGCCATTTTAGTTAACCTAGGCGTGATGCCCCATTGATCTAAGTCGGCTGACTCTGTCTTCGATGGGGGGGTGGGTGCTGAACAAGGCGGCAACGCTTTTACCACGCAGCGGGCTAGCAAAGAATAAATGCGCCGTTGAAGCATTTTGCCGCTTCAGGGCACTGCCATGTTTGCCGATTTTTTCGAGTGCGCTGGCTAGTCCTTCTGGGTAACGAGTAGTTAGCGCTCCGGTGGCGTCAGCCAAATACTCTCGCT
>CAYGHF010000047.1:0-5261 GCA_964349795.1 uncultured Saccharimonas sp. (SeqCode)
GAGCCTCCAGAGGGGGTGGGCACCGCTGGAGGCTCATTACACCCTTCAACCCACCCGAACGAAGCATCGATGTCCAATAAATCATTACAGACTCGTGCCTCCCGCCTCCGAAGAGACAGGAATACTTGCGTACTCGCTTTGAACCGGGAACCACGACTTGTCGAAACAAGCGGGGTGCTAGTTAAAGGGATTAGTCTGTTTTAGAACGCCGCAGGTCTAACCTGAGCTATAAAAGTGGAGGGTAACAACTTTTTTAGCACGCTCTAAAACAATCTAACTTTTTAGTCCTAGGAAACCTAGAACTGTTAGAATGGGGGTATAAGGTACATAAAATCCACCGTAGTAGACTTACGGATTGCAATTCTAGCAAAAATGTTTCATTATGTCAATACTTAAACATTATTTATGATACACGTCAACAAGCTTACGCTTAATTCACCACTGTTACCAACGGAATTCAGACATATTCCCGACCCACCACGCCAATTGTACTTTCGTGGAAGTTTAGATGACTTTGTTGCTTCACCGCGTCTTGCCGTCGTAGGTAGTAGAAAGGTTACCCCTTACGGGCGAGCTGTCACACAAAAACTGGTACAAGAAATTGCCAACAAGGGCGTAATTATAGTCAGCGGTCTCGCTCTGGGTGTTGACAGCATAGCCCACCAAGCCGCGCTAGATGCCGACGGCAGAACTGTAGCGGTGTTGGCATGCGGAGTTGAACGTATATATCCAGCTACTCACACACAAATTGGCAATCGCATCATACAGCAGGGCGGGGCAATAATTAGCGAGTACCCAGAGGGCACAGAGCCGCTGCCACATCAATTTATTGCCAGAAACCGCATTATTGCGGGGCTGAGCGATGCAGTTCTAATAACTGAAGCCGCCGAAAAGAGCGGCAGCCTGCACACTGCTAACTTTGCGCTGGATCAGGGCAGAACAGTTTTGGCTGTCCCTGGCAATATCAGCAGCCCGACAAGCGTCGGAGCAAACAACCTGATAAAAGCTGGTGCCATTCCCGTAACTTCTGCCGATGACATCCTTGCTGCGCTAGGTATAACTACCACACGCAAAAATCTGACTTTGCCGACAAACGAAGCAGAAGCGGCCATATTGACACTACTAGCAGAGGGTATAAGCGATGCGTCAGAACTTCAGCAAAAGAGCCAACTGTTACCATCATTATTTAATCAAACCCTGACAATGCTAGAAATCACTGGCAAAATCCGCCCCCTCGGTGGTGGACACTGGTCGCTGGGCTAGTAGAAATATGGTATAGTGCTCAACTAGTGATTTCTTAGCAGTGATGCCCCAGCCGTTCCACGGATTCGGAGAGAAGAAATATCACGTACCTTGCAACTACAACGGAGGAATGAACGATGAGACTCTACAGGCTCTTGACCAAGCACCCAGTGACAACCGCCGTTAGTGGAGCAGCTTTGGTGGGCGGCAGCATTGCCACCTGCGAGCTCTTCCCTCATCGAGAGGACACACGACGTGAGGACGCGGCGCTTTGCGCTGGACTGCTGCTTGCCATCGGCGGCGGTACAAACAGCCTTTTCAAGGCTCGACGCGTCAGAGGACGAGTGTTCGGTGGTCTGATCGCGAGCGGGGCAAGCCTGCTGGCTGCAATCGCCACCTTGGCCTTCTTCTTTGGAGAGGAGGGAGAACAGTAAGTGTCACCACCCCGCCAATCGCGTTCGCGGTGATGGTGGCGACATGCGTTTGTGAGACTTTAAGGGTCGGGGAGGGCGTCTGCCAACTGCGGACACTCGCACCCCGACCCTTGGTCGCCCCCCCCTTTGTAGTTGCAATATTTATCATCATGACTTTTCATTTCCTGTTTGCAAACCCAACGAGTAATAGTGTAGGCTTACCTTTTGTAACTTATAATATAGAATCAATTAACACATGCGGTATACTGGAGCCTAAATGGCGAAAAATTTGGTAATTGTAGAGTCACCGGCAAAAGCAAAGACCATCGAAAAATATTTAGGCAAAGACTACACCGTAAAAAGTAGTTTTGGCCATATACGTGATTTGCCCAAAAAAGGCATTAGTATAGATGTTGCTAACGACTTTGCGCCAACTTATCAGGTTAGTGCCGATAAGAAGAAAGTAGTTAGCGAACTCAAGAAAGCTGCCGGCACGGCCACAACTGTCTGGCTAGCGAGCGATGAAGACCGCGAAGGTGAAGCAATTGCTTGGCACTTAGCCGAGGCGCTTAAACTTGACGTCAAAAAGACAAGGCGAATCGTTTTTCACGAAATTACAAAATCGGCCATAGAAGCAGCCGTAGCAAACCCCCGCACAATAGATATGAATCTAGTCGATGCCCAGCAAGCACGACGTATATTAGACCGTTTGGTTGGCTATGAACTCAGCCCGGTACTATGGAAAAAGGTCCGCCCCGGTCTGAGCGCTGGACGCGTACAATCAGTTTCAGTCAGACTAATTGTTGAACGCGAACGAGAGATAAAAAACTTCGAGGGTAGTAGCAGTTATAAAGTAACGGCTATGTTCAGCACAAAGGACGGCGAACTTTTAGCAGAACTAGTTGACAAGTTTGAGACTCCAGACAAGGCGCGCAAATTCCTACAAGACAGCAGCGACGCGACATTTACCGTAAAAGACGTTGCCAAGAAGCCGGGTACTAGAAATCCGGCTGCTCCATTTACCACTAGTAGCTTGCAGCAAGAAGCTGCCCGCCGGCTTGGCTACAGCGTTAAACAAACCATGACCCTAGCCCAACGTCTTTACGAAAGTGGGCAGATCACCTACATGCGTACTGACAGTACCGTTCTATCCGGCTTTGCTATCAAGGCTGCCGAGGAGCACATTCTGAAAAACTACGGCAAGCAGTATCACCAAGTCCGTCAATTCAAGACAAAGAACAGTAGTGCACAGGAAGCCCACGAAGCTATCCGCCCAACCGACTTTGGCAAAACCACCGCTGGCAATGACGCACAGCAAACAAAATTATATGAACTTATCTGGCAACGAGCCATCGCCAGTCAGATGACCCCAGCCACAGTTGATCGTGATGAAATTACTATAACTAGCACCAGCCGTAAAGAAATATTTGTAGCCAAAGGTGAAGTATTAAAATTTGATGGCTTCTTAAAAGTATACGGCGGGGGCAAAGCCGACACACTCTTGCCAGCTGTAAAAGTAGGTCAGACACTGAATCTGAGCGTTATGAATGCCAACCAGACTTTTGCTCGTGCCGCTGCCCGCTACTCTGAAGCAGCCCTAGTAAAAAAGTTGGAAGAACTAGGCATCGGTCGCCCGAGTACCTACGCACCAACGATTAGCACCATTCAAACCCGTGGCTATATAGAGAAAAGCGATCTAGAAGGTGAGCAGCGTGATGCCTTGCAGCTAACACTTCAGAAAGGCAAAGTAACAGAGCAAACTGTTCAAGAAACCTACGGTGCCGACAAAAATAAGCTGCTGCCGACCCCAATGGCAGATGTGACAACCGACTTCTTGGTAAAACACTTCCCAGCCATAGTGGACTACGACTTTACTGCCAAAGTAGAAGAAGAGTTTGACACCATTGCCGACGGCAAAGAGGGCTGGGTGGACATGTTAAAGACTTTTTACAAAAGTTTTCACCCACTTATTGAAAAGTCAGAAGACATCAGTCGTAGTGACAGCATGCAGGCGAGGGAACTAGGTGCAGACCCCAAGAGTGGTAAGCCCATATTTGCGCGCTATGGACGTTATGGACCAATGCTGCAACGCGGCGCAACTACGCCACCAGAAGGTCAAGAAGACGAGAAGCCAGACTTTGCCCCCATGCCGACTGGCGCCAATATAACCACCATAACGCTTGCTCAGGCATTAGAAATGTTCAAACTACCCCGAGAAGTTGGTAAAACCGAAGAGGGTGAAGCAATCAAGGCAAACATTGGCCGTTTTGGCCCTTACATACAAGTTGGAAAAATATTTGTATCCATAAAACCACTCGACCCTATGAAGATTACGCACGAAGAAGCTATGGAGCTTTACAAAGCCAAACTTGAAAAAGAGGCCAACAAATACATCGCCCAGTTTGATAGCGGTATAAGTGTAGTCAACGGTCCGTACGGTCCGTATATCACCGACGGCAAAAAGAATGCCAAGATACCGAAAGAAACCGACCCCAAGAGCTTGACCGAAGCCCAGTGCAAGAAGATGCTAGCCGAAGCCCCAGCTAAAGGCAAGGGCAGGCGCTTCCCCCGTCGCAAAAAGTAGCCCCCCCACTTTTGCTTTATAGAACAGACAGACCTATAATGATTATGGTAAACGAAGGGCTATCTTTATGAGAAAAATCGTCAACAATCAGCAAGGTTTTGCACATTTACTAATTATTGGACTTGTCGGGCTATTTATTGGCGGGGCAGGTACGACAGTAGCGGCAAACAGTAGCAAACCTGGCGATGTGCTTTATAGTGTCGACCGAGCTAGTGAACGTGTTAGTCTAGCACTAGCCTTAACAGATGGCATCAAGGAATCTAACCACCGATCTAGAGCCAAGGAACGTCTCACGGAGCTGCAACAGCTATTTGCTGAGAGCGAAGTCGACGCAGAGGGTGTTTCTGACGCACTTAATAACTTCGAAGATCACAAATCCAAGTTAGCAAGCCTTGTTGATGACTCTTCATCAGATACAGCCAAAGAAATCGATGATGAATTCGAAGATCACGAGTCAAAAATCGATAAACTGTTCGAAAAATCTCAGTCCAATCTTGAAGACCGCAGAGAAAAACTTAAAAAAGATTACGAAACGGCCAAGGCCAAGGGTGATACCTCCGAAGCCGCCCGCTTGCTCGCCGAAATCAACGGTATAGAGGGGCTGCTTAAAACACTTGAAAGTGAGCGTGAAACAAGCAAACAAGAGCTAGAAGCAAAAGAAACTGAGATTGAATCTCACCAGAGTGAAGAAGTAAAAAAACAAGAGGAACAAGAACGAGAGACCGAGAAGAAGGCTGCCGAGGTTGACAAGAAAGCAGCCGAAGAAAAGGCCGAGGCAGAGAAGAAGGCCGCTGAAGAACAAGCTGAGGCAGAAAAAAAAGCCGCCGAAGACCAGAATTAGAACTAGTCGCCACAACTTCACCAAAAGCACACTTATTTATCCACAATTTGCTCTCTTGTCACGGTGATATTGTAGTAATATTGCCACTCAACATGTACGCACAGACTGCAATTTCGTGCTAGAATAACTTATATGGCAACATAGCTTGACTTTTAAAAAGTTTTGTTTTACAATAATAGCC
>CAYGHF010000048.1:0-5248 GCA_964349795.1 uncultured Saccharimonas sp. (SeqCode)
GTAGTTTTACTTCTAGGCTTGATGGGGCGCTTAACAGACACGAGTCTAAGGACTTTGCTCCAACTCAGGTATTCTTGTCAGTCGTTACTGGCATATCAATAACTTCGATAATTCTGGAAACAGTCCAGTCATTACATCACTGGCATAGTTTGTTTTTAACGATTGAGTGGATTTCAGTAACTATCTTTTCACTAGAGTATTTAGCCCGTTTAGGCGTCAGTCAAAGGAAGTTGCGCTACATCTTTAGTTTCTGGGGACTTGTAGATGCGATTAGTATACTCCCGACATTCCTCTCTTCGGGCAACTTTACATTCTTAAAATCGTTCCGAGACTTACGAATTCTAAGAATGATGCGTATTTTGAGACTAGCTAAAATCTCACGAGCCTATCTTGGTTCTCATGACGAGGCTAAAACACAGGCTGAATTTAACAAGATGAACCTTGTTATTTATTTCATGTCATTGTTTTCAATGACGATTATTTTTGCTGCACTGTTGTATGCTGTTGAGCACGCTCAGCATGCATACTCGAATATACCTCTGGCAATGGTTCAATCAGCCAAGATCTTAGTGGGAGGTCTCGGACAAGCTGCTACACCTACGCTTGCGGGGGAGATAATCGTAATTATTGGGCGATTTGTTGGCCTAGCTCTATTTGGTTTATTAATAAGTATCGTTGGTGGGGTTTTGAACCAATTGCTATTTGGTAAGGTAGAGAAAAAATAATGGGCAAAAAACTATTCAAGGAGCTACTGAAACGTACTTTACTCACTGTCAGGGTATAGTCATCACGACACCGCTATTTGCAAAAACTTTATTTCTATTATGGAATTACTATTTAACGTGCTATAGTTAATAGGCAAGTGGTTATTAAAACCTCTCCGTTGTTATAATTTGTTCCTCATAAAGACTTACTATCACCTACGGTCAGACGATATTAGCGCCTGCGATATTAGGTTTTTAAAGAAGGGACAACAAATATGTCAATGAAATTATATGTAGGCGGACTCGCTTACAGCGTAACCGAAGAAGAACTAAAGACACTTTTCGCTGGCGAAGGCGATGTTACTAGTGTAGCTATTATAAAAGATCGTGACACTGGTCAATCAAAAGGCTTTGGCTTTGTTGAAATGTCAGATGTCAAAGAAGCACAGAACGCCATCAAGAACTTGAATGGCAAAGAGCTAAGTGGTCGTGCCATTATGGTCAACCAAGCTCGTCCTCAAGAAGACCGACGCCCAAGCGGCGGTAGCTTCCAAAAAAGTTACTAGTATTTCTTAGTACAGGTAAATAAAAAACTGGCTTGTTTATAGGTCAGTTGAACGGGTTTCCAATGAAAAAGATTAACAAGCACATAGAAATAGTGTGCTCCACTACAACGTATCTAAGCTCGATGAGTAAGCCTTCTAGGGAGGCTATATTTGAGGTGCTCTCAAAACACTACACCAGAGTAGGGATAACGATAGTCAACGATTTGTCAGATCTTAAAAGTCTAGTATTAGCCAAACCGGATTTGGTATTTTTGGGTGTAAAGTTTGTGCCTACACACCATGAGCTAGGTTTAGAAGACCCAAATAAAATTTGGGTTGCCAAGTATCTGGATGATTTTGGCATAACCAACACAGGCTCTGACTACCAAGCTCATAACCTTGAATTGGATAAGCCATTAGCAAAAAAATGCGTAGCCGAGGCAGGTATAAAAACGGCTTCTTTCTTTGTGGCAAGCCACACAAAAATGCCCAGCAAGAACAATGTCAATCTGAAGTATCCCGTATTTATCAAGCCGACCAACCGAGGTGGAGGACTGGGGATTGACAGTGATTCCGTGGCTCATAATTATGAAGAGTTAAAGGCGAAAATTAGTTCTATAACAGCAAAATTTGGATCAGATTCTTTGGTTGAGGAGTATTTATCGGGTCGTGAGTTTAGTGTGGCTGTCCTCAAAGACGAGTTCTCTGGTGAATTTTCGCTAATGCCACTTGAATTAATCGCACCACAAGATGAACACGGTGAGAGGCTACTTAGCGAGAAGATAAAATCTTCAGACACCGAAAGTGCCATAAAAGTTGGCGATGAACTACTAAAGTCCAAAGTAACGATGTTGGCGTTGAACGCCTTCTGCGCTCTTGGAGCACGGGACTACGGACGCATAGACATTAGGCTAGACGCAAAAGGTGTGCCGCACTTTCTTGAGGCCAACTTGCTGCCCAGTTTGATAAGAGGTTACGGCAATTTTCCCAAAGCTTGCTTTATGAACAGAGGCCTTGATTATGAGCCAATGCTGCTTAGTATTGTCAGGCTAGCGCTGGCGCGCGTTGCCCCAGCTCCACAAGTCACGTCACTACTTGACGTTATCATCCCTGCGCATGAGGGAATTTTGGAATTTGTATAACCGACTCGACTTACGTACGGTAGTATAACCAGCTGAGCCAATCTGCCTAGATATTCCACTTCCAGTTGCGAATTTCCGGCATGTCAACGCCGTGCTCTTCTATGTATTGACGGTGTTCAACAAGTTTGTCGAGCATAGCTTGCTTTAGATACGCGCCTTTAGCGCCTGTCTGTGGCAGGCGATCAATCGTGTCGATGACTAAACTAAAACGATCAATCTCATTTAGTACTGCCATGTCGAACGCCGTAGTAATTGTCCCTTCCTCTTTATAACCGCGGACGTGCAGGTTACGGTTTTCGCGCCGATAGGTCAAACGATGGATGAGCCACGGATAACCATGGAAGGCAAAAATGATGTGCTTATCTTTTGTGAAGATAGAGTCATAGTCCGTGTCACTAAGCCCATGCGGACTTTCATTGTTTGTCTCTAGTTTCATCAGGTCGACAACGTTTACTACGCGAATTTTTAGCTCTGGCAAATGCTTCCTCAGGATAGATACGGCAGCTAGTGTTTCCATGGTTGGAATGTCACCGGCACAGGCCATGACCACGTCTGGCTCGCTGTTTTGATCGTTGCTTGCCCAGCCCCAAATGCCAATGCCTTTTGTGCAATGTTCCAGCGCACTTTCCATATCAAGGTACTGCAGTGACTCAGGATGTTTGCCGCAAATCATAAGGTTAACGTAGTTTTGGCTTCGCAGGCAATGATCCATGACAGAGAGCAAGCAGTTGGCGTCTGGTGGCAGATAGATGCGTATAATCTGGCCTTTTTTATTTATGATGTGATCAATAAATCCGGGGTCTTGGTGAGTAAAACCATTGTGGTCTTGTCGCCAGACGTGAGATGTTAGTAGATAATTTAACGAGGCGATGTCCTGACGCCAAGGCAACTCCAATGCCATTTTGAGCCATTTTGCATGCTGGTTCAGCATCGAGTCTACAATGCGAATAAACGCTTCGTAACTGTGAAATAGGCCATGACGTCCTGTCAGTAAATAGCCCTCCAGCCAGCCTTCATTCATGTGCTCGCTGAGCATAGAGTCAATCACCCGACCAGTTGGCGCCAAATATTCATCATCATTTGTTGTGTCGGCATTCCATTGACGGTTGGTTGTTTCAAATACCGCCTCAAGTTTGTTGGACAATGTCTCGTCGGGGCTAAATATACGGAAGTTGCGCTGGTGTTCATTCAGGCTGATGGTGTCCCGCAGGAACGGACCAAGGACTTCCATGCTGCTGGCCTGCACATTTGCTGGCTTGTCGACGGCAATCGCATATGACCGAAAATCCGGCAAGGTGAGCGCATGCAGCAGTTTGCCGCCGTTGGCGTGCGGATTAGAACCCATCCGCTTTTCCCCCTTTGGGGCGAGGCTGGCAATGTCTGGTTTCAGATGACCGTTGTCGTCAAAAAGCTCGTCTGGCTTATACGTTCGTAGCCACTTTTCCAAGATAGCAAGGTGTGTTTTTGCATGTGGTCCGGTCAGGTTCAGTGGCACCTGATGTGAGCGAAAACTGTTCTCGATTTGCTTGCCGTCAACTTGTTGCGGACCAGTCCAGCCCTTTGGTGAGCGCAGGACAATCATCGGCCAGACTGGGCGTTTGCTATGCTTTTTTGACTTAATGCGGTGGATGTCTTTGATTGCCTGATCCATGACAGTCGCCATGCGTTGGTGCATGCGCTTTGGGTCGCTGCCCTCAACAAAGTAGGGCTTCCAGCCGTAGCCGCGAAATAGTTGCTTGAGTTCGTCATGAGGAATCCGGCTCAAAATAGTCGGGTTTGAGATTTTGTAGCCGTTTAGGTGCAGTATGGGCAAAACGGTGCCGTCAGTCTGGGGGTTGAGGAATTTGTTGCCGTGCCAAGATGTCGCTAGCGGCCCAGTCTCGGCCTCGCCATCGCCAACGACGCATGTGACGATGAGGTCTGGGTTGTCAAAAACGGCACCAAACGCGTGGCTGAGTGAATAACCCAGCTCACCACCTTCGTGGATAGAGCCCGGAATTTGCGGTGAAACGTGACTGGATATTCCGCCCGGAAAAGAGAACTGTTTGAAAAACTTCTTCATACCAGCTTCGTCCTGCGTAATGTCAGGGTAAATCTCGCTGTAACTGCCTTCTAGGTAGACGTTACTGACTACTGCCGGCCCACCGTGACCCGGCCCAGAAACGTAGATCATGTTGAGATCGTACTGATTTATAATTCGGTTCAAGTGAGCATAGATGAAGTTTTGTCCGGGTGTTGTGCCCCAGTGCCCTAGGAGCATGTTTTTGATATCGCCCATTTCTAGCGGTCGGCGAAGCAAGGGGTTGTCGGCTAAAAAGATTTGCCCAACCGATAAGTAATTTGCTGCTCGCCAGTAGGCGTCGATTCTCTTTAGGTCAGTTGGTGTTAGCCGCTTGCGGGACAATCGCATGGTTAGCTAGTCTCCAATTCTTGTAAGAGCCTAGTTGTTTCTTGGGCAATAATCAATGATTCGTGAGTTGGGATAACCCGCACTGATACCCTTGATTCGCTACTTGATATAGTCGATGCGTTCTGTTCGTTAGCAGATGGGTCAATGGCAATGCCAAAAACGTCTAGGTCTGCGCATACTTTGGCTCTGATTTTAGGCGCGCTTTCACCAATGCCGCCAGTGAATACTATGCTGTCCACTCCGCCCATTGCGGCTACATAGGCGCCGATAGTTTTCTTTACGTGATAACAAAAAACCGCCACGGCGTCAGCCGCACCAGTGTATTTTTCCGACAACTCAATGAGCTGTTTCATATCACTTGTTAGGCCAGATATACCTAGCATGCCAGACTGTGTGTTGGTCAGTTTATCGAATTCGTCCATGTTTAGATTGCTGGTTCTTATAAAG
>CAYGHF010000049.1:0-5167 GCA_964349795.1 uncultured Saccharimonas sp. (SeqCode)
ACTAAAATCAGTGCAATCTGGTGCATTTGATTTAGTTATATGTGACGAGATCAACAACGCCGTACACGACGGGCTGATTTTAAAAGCTCAGCTTAAAAAGCTCATTACCTCGCGTTCACCAAAAACTAGCCTATGTCTTACTGGTCGCAATTTTCCAAAAGACCTGTTGCCACTGGTTGACATTGCTACTGATATGACAAAAATAAAGCACCACTTTGACGACAAATTCTTGGCAAATAAGGGTATCGACTACTAGCGTTCAGCCAGAAGCGCCATTTGCACAAGCTTGGACATTGAGCGTTGTTCGCTCATCGGCATGCTGGCTTCGGCTGCGCGCAAGTGATCATATATCGCCAAGTGCTCACCCCAATCGCTAAACCCATACTCACAAGGTCGACCCTCAACAAAACTGGGGTCTTCTGTCTCGTACAGCGCTTTTAACTCCTTAGTAGTATGCACTTGGTAAACATCTACATCTATCCCCGTAGTGAGCACCAATGTATCCTCCTTTATCAAAGGGTGGTGACACAAAAGATCACGACACTCGGTGCATGGATGTAGCGTGCGAGTCTCAAACCCCGTCACTTCTTGAATTTCTTGTATGCTAGTAGTGCCGGCAACTACAAGCCCCCCAACTATCGTAAGGCCACTTTTTTTCACTGTTTGCAGTACGTTTGCTTCAGCACAGTGCTTTGGTTTGCCACGACCCGTTTTTACATTTCCAGATGAGTTTTTGCCGACTTCTCCAGTCCGCGGGTTATATGCAAAGGCAGCAGCACCAACCCTGAAACCTCGGTAGGAGTGAGCATCATTACGTGCAGCATTGCGAGCATCACGGACCAGTTCCGGTACAGATTCAATAAACCTGCGACCAGGGTCAAAGCCGTCGTAACTGGCAAATGCTACACTTTCAGCCACTTCTTTCACATTGAATATTTTAACACAAATCGGAACATATTTCAATGTGCCGTGCGTAATTTTGATTGATGCGGTAGACTAAATCTAATGAAACGAACAACGCTATACCTAATGCTTGGCTACCCAGGGGCAGGCAAAACCACAGCTGCTAAAGTCATACATAGTTTAACTGGAGCAACGCACTTGTGGGCAGACCACGAACGCCGAAAACTATTTGCCACGCCAAACTACAGTCACGCCGAAAACATCGAGCTGTACGATAAACTCAATAAAACTGCTGCCGAACTTTTGCAGCAAGGCAAAAGCGTTATATTTGATACCAACTTCAACTTTTTCCGCGACCGCGAAAAATTACGCACCATAGCCCAAGCAAATGGTGCCAAAACGGTGCTACTTTGGGTAACCACACCTAAAGATATCGCCCGTGGGCGAGCAACCGATAATGCCCATCGTCAAGCAACAAGAGTCCTCGGTAACATGCCTGTTAGCGAGTTTGATCGCATGTCAGGTAACCTAGAACCACCAAGCGCAAATGAAGCACACATAGAAGTTGATGGCACCAAAATCTCTGAAGACTATATCAAGGAGTTGTTGGCAATCGAGCGATGACCACAAACAACCCCAACGACTTACTAGCACACAAAAGGGGATTGGGTAAAAAGACAAAACGTGTCTTGTTAACGGCTATTATCGCACTCCTCGGAGCTATCGGCAGCCAAGCCGGTTGGTTTGACACTCCCCAAAAAGTTCTGCAACAAAATCAACTCGGATACTACCAAGTAACTCGGTTTGACGATGGCGACACAATTGAGATCAACATGAATGGCAGCAAAGAAAAGATTCGTTTTATTGGGGTAGACACTCCTGAAACTCATGATCCCAGAAAAGCCGTGCAGTGCTTTGGCAAAGCGGCAGCCGAGTTTACAAAAAAACTGATCGGTAACAGCGGCGTACGGCTGGAGTCAGATCCATTGTCGTCTAATCGCGACCGCTACAAACGGCTACTTCGGTACGTATATTTGCCGGAGGGCAAGCTAGTCAATCTTGAACTCATCGCCCAAGGTTACGGCTTTGCTTATACCGGTTTTCCTTTTACAAAATCAGACGAATTTGTAGCTGCCCAGTCGGCAGCACGCGATAACAATTTGGGTCTCTGGAAGGAATGCAAGCCAGCTACCAACCAGTACGGTGGGCTTACTTCAAACGATGCAGAGTAGCTGTATCTTGACCTTGTTTTGCCGCTGATATGCGAAACATCATATAAGTTATTGGCCAACACAAAAACGAAACTATGCCAAATATCAGTGTCATGAAAATGCCAACAATGCCCCCCAACAACAGGTGCCAAAAGCCGATTTTTAACACACCATTCATGCGCTTGGTGTAGGTACGCTTGGTCTGTATGCTTCGCCAAACATAGGTATAAAACTTGGGCCAGTAAAAGTAATCTTGCCCTTTGGTGTAAATAAGCAGCCGGTTGTCTTGTACAATCCGCTGCCCCAGAGCCGCTATGGCAAGCGATAGATCTTGATCTTCGTGAACTACCGCATCATCAAGACAAACCGTGTTTTTTACCTCCAACCACGATGACTGGCGTATTGCCATATTCGCGCCCCACATGGTGATTGTTCCAAACCAAGCATGGACAGACCAAAAGTAGACTCTGGACCAAAAAGTGCCGTAGGCACTTCTAAGCCATGGCAAAACGTTGGTCTTGCCCAAACCAGTAACTCCAGTCAGACTTTCATCTGCAAAGTCGGTTTTTAGCCGAGCAACCCAGTCACGAGTGACAATGCTGTCGGCGTCGATCCTTGCCAAGATATCACCCGTGGCGTAATTAAATCCTGCCGTTCTGGCATAGGCGCGACCTTGGCGCTTTTCAGAGATAACTGTCACGAATGCAAAACTTTTAGCTATCTCGACAGTTCTGTCTGTGGAGTTGTTGTCCACCACAATTACTTCTTTGGGTGGGTCTGTCTGTTTGCCAATAGCTTCTAAGCACCGTGCTAGGTAGCTCTCTTCGTTATAAACGGGTATAATTATTGACACTGAGCTTATGCTTTGACTTTTTTTCATAGCGAGCTTGTTGTCATCAAGTAGCGAAAATTATTGTCAGCGAGAAAGCATACCCGATGCGGTATGCAGCCGAGATGAAAATGATTTGCAGCAGTTGATGAATCAGCGCAGCTGAAATAAAGGTCATAGCGTAAGTTCAAAGTTAATGCTTTTTTCATCACTGTAAAACGATAGTAACAAATGCCAAAGACAAAACGAAGTAATCGACTGACCAGATTTAACCCAAGGACGTGGTGGCGCGCCAGTTTTGGGCACAAAGTTATAGCCGTAATAATTGCTCTCGTTGTACTCACCGTCGGCGGTATGTACGGGATTGCCCAGTGGTATATTGCCAAACACCGGTCTACGCCCCTGCAAATGGGGGCTACATTTATACCCGACTACGCAGAAAGTTTTGGACTCAACCCAAAGGAAACCATGAATGCCATGGTAGACGAGCTAGGCATAAAACGACTTCGGCTGGTTAGTTACTGGGAAAACGGCGAGGAACATCGGGGAACGTATGATTTTTCATTCTTGGATTGGCAATTTAAGCTAGCAGAGGAAAGGGGCGTTAAGGTGTCGCTGGCAATAGGGCTGCGACAACCGCGCTGGCCAGAGTGTCACATGCCAGCTTGGGCCAGCAAAATCCCCAAAACTCAATGGCAGCCAGAACTGATGAAATATATTGAAACGGTAGTAAATCGCTACAAAACTAGCCCCGCACTCGACAGTTACCAACTAGAAAATGAGTTCTTTTTGAAAGTGTTTGGCATCTGCCCAGATTTTAGTCGCGAGCGGCTGGTAGATGAATACAAGCTAGTCAAAAGTCTAGACCCCCACCACCCACTTGTAGTCAGTATGAGCAACAATGCCATCGGTACGCCGCTAGGCGAACCTACCCCCGACATGTGGGCTATTTCCGTTTACAAACGAGTTTGGGACAAGACCATCACCAAACGATACTTCGAGTACCCCATACCAGCTTGGTATTACGCTTTTCGAGCTGGTTGGGTTGAAATAACGCGTGGTCACGACTCATTTATCCATGAACTGCAAGCCGAAGCTTGGCCGGCTGCAGATATTGCCATACACGATGCCAGCACTGAAGAGCTCAACAAATCACTAAATGCCAAACGGCTAAAAGACCGCTTTGAATACGGCCGTGCCACCGGTATGCGCACGATTGACCTGTGGGGAGTAGAGTGGTGGTACGCAAGAAAAATCAAAAACAATGACCCCAGCCTGTGGGACGTAGCAAAAGCTGAGTATGCCAGCCAAAGCCACAAATAAGTTGTGCAATAATAATTCGCTTTGTCAATATCACTTATGGTTGTAAAATAGGGGAGTTGTGAAAAAGAAGCAAGCAACTACCAAACAGATTGTGAACCGCCGCGCCAAGCACGATTATGAGCTTGACGATTCTTTGGTGGTGGGTCTAGAACTTACGGGAGCAGAAGTAAAAGCCCTGCGCATGGGTCATGGGCATTTACGTGGCGCATATGTGACCGTTAAAGACAACCAGCTGTGGTTGCTAAATGCCACCATAACAGGGACAAATGCCGCACCTCTTTCTGACGAGGAAAAGACTAGAACACGCAAATTGCTTGCCAAAAGAAAAGAGATTGACGATTTAATCGCCGATAAACAGCAAGGGCAGGCAATAGTGCCCCTGAAACTTATGACAGATGGACGTTTTATAAAGCTAAGAATAGCCGCGGGGCGGGGCAAGAAGCTTTACGACAAACGCGCAACCCTGAAGAAGCGCGATCAAGAACGTGACATGCGAACTTCCATCAAACAACAGTCCAGATAATTTGCGCTATCCGCCTCTGTTCGCTATAATTCCACCGTCCCCAACGAAAGGGAAAAGAGCAGCGAGCTAGGTTTGCTTGCAAACTCAGCTTTGCTGACGAGCGATGAGAAAAACCGTAGGTTTGTCTCATGAACTATTCCGGAGTAGCTCAATGGTAGAGCACCGCCCTGTTAAGGCGATTGTTTCCGGTTCGAGTCCGGCCTCCGGAGCCAAGTAAAGAGTCGGGCATTTATGTCCGGCTTTTTACTTGGATTTCAGTGTTGAAATTCGAACCGCAGGTTCGCTCGCAAGGAGCTCTCGCAGATGCTTGCATCGAGAAAGCGACGCAGCTGTGCCAAAGGCAGTCCGGCCTCCGGAGCCAAAGTATAAGTCCCAGCC
>CAYGHF010000050.1:0-5013 GCA_964349795.1 uncultured Saccharimonas sp. (SeqCode)
GACTTTCTTTTACCCGTTCTCGATGATGCTAGCCAATTTAGCTGTCACGGCAACTGTCGTCTCAGGACGCAGAACCAAGCATTAGGGCGTAAAAGTTCCAAACCGTTTGCGTTTGGCCCGCCAATTGATTTAATGTCACTTTTGTGATATAGTTTTTTTAATTATGGATGCATTCCCATCACCAGACAGGAGCCCACGAAAAATACCTTTAGGCGAAGCTGAACACTTCGTTAGAGAAGGGTTTGAGGGATTTATCCACGTTCCACTTACTCAGGGTGAAGGTTTTAGTGCTTTAACCATATATGTCGACGGTAGTCACCCTCGAAAACGAATGATAGAAGGCACAAGAACCTACTACGTTACCGAAGGTGAAGGTACTTTCACGCTCGGCGAAACAAAGCACGATGTTAAAGAAGGTGACTTTTTTGTTATTCCTTCGGGCGGTGAGTATAGCTACGAGGGACAGATGGCACTCTTTGAAATGAATGTAGCATCACATGACGGTAAAGTTGTTGATGAAAAGGTAGACTGAAAATAGTTCTCTACCTACGGTAGACAGGCAGACCTGTTCCGTAATGGTCTGCCATCTTGACTTTTTTATTCTTTTATGCTAATGTAGTTTTATGCCTGAATTCAAGGTCGCTATATTTGAAGACGACCCAAAAAAACTAGAACAATACGAAACAGCCTTGTCGGGGGCTGGTCATAGAGTGGTTGCTAGGGTAACGTCCCTTGATGGCGTTACTGCCTTCTTAGACCACTTCTCCGATGAAGCAGAAACAACTCCTGATGTCGTCTTAGTAGATGGAACTATAGATGAAGATAAAGCCTTAGAAGCTATTGCGCGCAGCGAGCGAGCTGCCGGTTTGGGGCGAGATATAGGTAATATGGTGCTGCAAGGCGCTGCAATAGTCCATCAGATTTTGGAACGCAAAACAGATAGATATAGAATCGAAGTAGAAAGATCACAGACTTCAAAACCAAAGGATCAAGTAACAGTTAGTGATATTGCTCATGCTAAGTTGGGAGCTGATGCTGAGCCCTTGTACAGGTTGCCCGAGGGCTCATTGATACCTAGCCATGTAAAAATAGTAGGAATTTCATCTGTTTTCCCTTTGGAGCAAGCCGATCTTCCTCACGCTACTCCGCAAGAACTTGTAGATTATTTAGCCTCACTGCCAGCAAAAGAATAACTGAAAATAGTTCTCTACCTACGGTAGACAGGCAGACCTGTTCCGTAATGGTCTGCCATCTTGACTTTTTATACTGTTAATGTTAAAATAGATACATGTCAGAAGCAGCTCCTGCATCAAATAAAAACGCACCGAAACCAAAAATCCTCATATTTAGAGGTATCCCTAAGGCGCATGAACGCGATAGAGCGGGAGCTTGGTGGTCAACCGACCCCTACTACGCTCTGTTTCATGCTGGAGGCGGTGCTGGAAGCCTGTTTGTTGCAAGTGTAGACGAAGAAACTCTAGCTAAACTAAGTAAAGACGCTTCTATTGATGAAGGTTATGAGAATTACCTATTCCCCAAGCAAGATCCCCCTGGAATTCGAACTGCCAGCACTGAAGAAATTGAAGCTTTACGGGGTGCAAGACCAACGCAACCAGAGGATGAAAATCCTCTGTCTGTGGGCATGGTTATGCACCCTAACAACGCAGTTGAGATAGGTCAGCGTATATTTGGAGATGGTGATCTTGGCTCTTTAGCCGTATCTGAAGCTGTTACTGTTATAACAGAGACAAAATAGTTCCAGACCTGTTCCACTTCGAAGCCCGCTAGCCGGGTAAGGCGCCGCAGATACTAGGGCTACCAAAGAAGTCACTACCAACTGTGTGCCCTGCTGTTTCACCAGATGGCACAACATGCACACGGAACTTTTTCAGAACAGTTGTGTAGGCATCTACTACACACAATACCCCGACATGCTGCTTAGTCCCACCCGAACGAACTAACCAAACTGTTGGATCATTATTTTCTCTAATGAAGTTCAGTCCCGGTTCTTGTTCGTAATTACAGTAGGCAGCTGCACTTGAAGTGTATTGTGGAACAATCGTATCGCCTACATTAAGCCATGGACCAGTGCCACGCCGCGCAGCAATACAATCACGAATTGTAGTCTTGTCGATATAGTGGGAAAGACCATTTTCTACATAATAATTAGTTCCGTCATTCTCAATCAAAATCTTGTTGTCATGAGGTGGCACCCAAGCACTGTTGCAATCGCCAGTAAGACCGCTAGGAGTACAGGCTAGATCCGAGGAAAGTACGAATCTATCTAAGCTAACGTTTGGAGCACTGCCTATTGCCTTGAATGTATGGTTTCCGGCTGTGAGGACAACATCTATATATGATGTCGTGTTGCCATTTTGATAAGCGACCCATGTCCACGTATTGGCGGGAATCGAACCGCCACCTACCGTGTAGCACTTGTTGCCGTCTATCTCTAGAAGATAGGTGTCATTGGTAGAATCTGGCACCATCATCCTACTCCACACCCTATACGTTGCTGTGGTTGGGATTGTCACGGTAATGTTATCGACCGTGCCATAGTTTGTCGTTGGTACCGTACATGCCGCAGCCTGAGCCTTTTGACCAAACAGCAAAATAATAAAGGCGAGCAGTGCTACCAGATAGGCTACACCGACTATGCTGTGTGTCCTGTTAGATCTTGGTACTAAGTTACTAATAATCATAAGCGTCAAGGTAATGTTACACCGATTTTGCACACTAATGCAAATATAGCCACAATCTGTTCAACAACAATGCCACTGGTAAATTAAAAGCCCCGATTTCTCGGGGCTTTTTGTGCGAATTCAAACGTTACTAGTAACGTCGGTCTTCACGGGGTCGGTAGCCACCACGGTCACCGCCGCCACCAAATGAGCGGGGTTCACGCTTTTCTTGTGGACGAGCTTCGCTGACCACAATCTGACGACCAGCAACTTCAGAGTCGTTCAAAGCTGCAACTGCAGCCTTTGCCTCGTCATCAGTAGACATCTCAACAAAACCAAAGCCTTTTGAGCGGTTTGTCTCGCGGTCCATGATAACTACGGCTGATTCAACTTTTCCGTGCTTTGCAAAAAGCTCTTCGAGCTCTTCACTGGTAGTTGCGTAAGGCAGGCGCCCTACGAATAACTTACTTGCCATGTATGTATCCTTATTTACTTGTTTCTACAGGTACGACCGTTTTCTCTACTCGAACACATAATGACTCGTAAGAGACCTGTTAGGCAATACAGTACACCTTTAATGCTAAAAATACAACTAAATGCTAGCCGCTAGACACGGATATAGGCACGGGTTTTTTGCTTGTCTTTGAGGTCATTTACATAAATGTTGACATCTTTGTAGTTGAAAACAATGTGAGCTGCTCGCACTTTGTCGCCATTTGTCTCTATAACTTTTACTATTTCTACACCGCCATCCGTACTAACAACACCTGAATACTGACCAGCTTTTAGGCTGAATAAGGCTTCTGCTACCTGTGCGCTAACACCGCGACTGGTCCTGTCTATTGGATAACCGTATTCACCACCATTTTCTTTTGTTGGGTCATCCGAATATTTCTTTGCTAGACCAGCAAAATCACCACTAGCCTTTAGCTCTGCCAGTACTGCTTGGGCACGTTTTGGTGTATCGGTATCTAGTGATGCCATGACTTTTTGAGTCAGCAGCTCAAGTCTGAGGCTTCTTTTGAAATCATTCAGTGACCAACCATAATAATCTTTTAAGACATCCTCAAAAACCTTGTCGCTGCCACCGAGTCTGTTTTGTTTGCGGACAATCGTTATGCGATCGTCTACTTCCCTATCTGAAACCGATATTTTGCGCTGTGATGCCATACGCTTTATGTAGCTATCGGCAATAACCTTATCTAGAGCACGCTTTTTAAAGTCAGACAATTGTTGCTTACCTGCAGCCGTCTTGAAATCTAGTTGCTGCTGAGTGGTGTAATAGTGAGTGTAGTGCCTAAGTTCAAACAAGTAATTCTCGAAGGCTACGAACCTACCACCACTCCGTGCCACCGGAAACGGCACAACCTGTGTTACTTGATACAAAAATGTTGTACTGGACTGTAATCTGTATAAAGCCACCGTACAATATGTGAATAAACTTATAATCCCCAGAATAAACAGAGTGGTAGATATGATAACAATCTTGTGTTTGGAATGCTGCAAGGGGTAGATGTATTTTCGGGCACTACCGATAACCTCTTCGCGGTGAGCAGCAACAGTTTCGTTAGTAATGCGAGGCATACCCTCACCTGAAGACGATGCTTCACCTGATGACTTGCGTAGAACTTTCTGGATTTTATCTTTCATGAATTGTTTTGCTCGGTTGCTGCTGGGTAAGCATTTGTCATGATGCCCCGATCTCTTAATATATGAATCAACTTCTTCTGAATCTTTGCTGGGTGGTGTATGTCATGTATTACCAAATCACCCATATATGTTTGCATCATTATTGTACCAAATCCAAGCGCAGTTTGCTGCAAACCAGCGACCTCATAGTTAACCATTTGGATCTGTTGTAGCCCAATATCTACAACACTACGATGGAATAGCCCTTTCTGGGTAATCTGTATAAACCTCTGGTCTGTGACAATAAAAACGCTGTAATGCCATGCAATCCACGATGGGAAAAACAGTAGTAGCCCTAGGACCACTCCTATGCCTAGACCACCAAAAAACCAACCAAATCCCAGTTCAGGTTTTACGGCAGCCGGTATAACACCAAGCAGCGGACCAATGCTGCCCATAACCAGACCCTTTCGCATAACTATAGGGTGTTTTCGAAAAACAGTCAGCACTTCTTCGTCGTCGAATTGATCTGCAAAATATTTATCGGCCACGTATATAGTTTACAGTAGAGTAGCCTCAGTTTACAGCAATACTTGTAATGCTTTTTGTTGGCAATTAACAGATACACAGATATAGTACAGGTATGGTCCGGTAGTTCAATGGATAGAACACCACCGTCCTAAGGTGGGTGTTGGGGGTTCGA
>CAYGHF010000051.1:0-4943 GCA_964349795.1 uncultured Saccharimonas sp. (SeqCode)
GCATATATCGGAAGTACCTGATTATACATTTGCCGAAACTAACTCCACTACCCAGCTAATCACAGAGCTAAAAATGACGGCGCACGAAGCTTTGCCGATCAAGACATTTCCAAGCTTTGAGGTTGACCCCCTAGCTGCCATTACTGCCGCGCTTGCTCAGTTTGAGGAGAATGAAGAAGCTTGGCTTCAGTTCATAGTTCGCCCTGCTCAGGAGGGTTGGTATAAAAAGAGTGAAAATTATGCTAAAAGTATTCGTGGTGGTAAAAGCTCGACTAGCGGAATGTTGGCAGCTCTTTGGGCGCCACCAGAAGTAAAGACCGAGACGCCAAAGCTTGCCGAGCATGAAACTGCCCGCGCCTCTGCCGCCGAAGCCAAAAGCCACAAGCTGGCTTATGAAACAACTGTGCGCATTGTTTACCGTGGTCAAACTTCACCTACCCAAGCTCGTATGCGCATCCAAGCTATAACGGCTACCTTCAAGCAGTTCAACACTACTTATCTAAATGGCTTTACGCACAAGATTCTGGGCGAAGGTGAGTTAAATATCGATAATTATCGGGCCCGCAGCATGGGTCGGGGTGGCTTTGTCTGCAATATCGAGGAAGTAGCTAGTCTGTATCACTTGCCTCACACCAACGTAGAAACGCCCAACATTCTTTGGGCCAACGCCCAAACTGCTGAACCACCCGCCAACTTGCCGGTGGTGAGTGAGGTTACTCAGCCAGATGTTAGCCCTATGGGCATAACAAACTTCCGTGGGCACAACACCATGTTTGGTATACCACGCATCGACCGTGGGCGGCATTTATACATCATTGGTCAGACTGGTGCCGGAAAGTCCGCTCTGCTAGAACTCCTAACAATATCTGACATTCATAGTACCTATGGTTTTGCCGTGATTGACCCCCACGGCGACTACGCGCTCAATATTCTGAAGCGAATTCCACCAGAGCGAGCCAAGGACGTTATCTACTTCAACCCTGCCGATACTGACTTCCCAATTGCCTTCAACCCGATGGAAGTTTTGGATGAGAAATTAAAAAGCCACACTTGCTCTGAACTGATTGGCGTGCTAAAGCGCATGTTTGAATCTTGGGGCCCACGTCTAGAGTACATTTTGCGTTACAGCATCCTAGCACTGCTTGATTACCCAAACGCTACAATGCTGGACATCACGCGGATTTTGACCGACAAAAAGTTCAGAAACGAAGTTATGGAGCACGTCCATGACCCAGTCGTCAAAAACTTCTGGCAGATTGAGTTTGCTAGTTGGAACGACAAGTTTGCGGCCGAGGCTGTGGCGCCAGTCCTGAACAAAGTCGGTGCCTTTACCGCTAACCCAATGGTTCGTAACATTATCGGTCAGCCAAAGAGTAGCTTCAACATTCGCAAAATTATGGATGAACGCAAAATTCTCATCGTAAACTTGTCGCGTGGTCTGATTGGTGAAGACAATGCCGCCTTGCTGGGCGCGCTACTGGTTACAAAGATTCAGCTAGGTGCTATGAGCCGAGCTGATATTGACATTACTGAGCGAGCACCTTTTTATCTCTACGTCGACGAATTCCAAAACTTTGCGACTGATTCATTTGCCACTATTTTGTCCGAGGCTCGTAAATATGGGTTGAATCTAACGGTTGCCAACCAGTACATTGCCCAGATGCCGCAAACAGTTAAGGACGCGGTCTTTGGTAACGTTGGTTCAATAATCTCATTCCGAACTAGTGCAGATGATGCTCGCACTATGTTGCGATATTTTGAGCCTAAGTTTACAGATTATGATTTAGTGCACATGCACAACCGACACGTGGTGTTGTCTATGACCATTGAGGGCGAAAAGGTTCAGCCCTTCTCTGCCACAACTATGAACTTGCCGCCAGAGCCAGAAGATAACAGCGCCATGATTATAGAAAATAGCCGTGCTCAGTACGCTATAAACCGTAGCAATATCGAGGACTATGTCCAAGATCGCTACATGACAGAACCAGCGCAGCAGCAATCACCAAGGCCTGCCCCGCAGCGCCCAGCACCAAGAACTGAACAAGCTCCACGACAGCCAGAACAATCAGCTGTGCGGCAAGCCGCTCACAACATAGGATCTTTGGTCGCCGAAGCTACCGAAACCCCAAATGGAGATCAGCCAAAACGCAAACGCCAACGCCGTCGCAAGCGAAACAATGAGACTACTCATCAGCCAGTCCAGCAACCAGTCGAAAGACACGTGCCAGTCCCACTGCAAGACAACGACGAAACCATCATCCACCTCCGTTGAGTATTTTATCTGAGGAATTTTTCACGCTTAACTGACTCATATGTCGTGTAAATCATCTTTCACTATGGCCAAATAAAAACAATCCTGGTAGGCTGCGTTTATGCATTTACAAGTTAACCAAATTATCTCGTATTGGGAAATGTGTGAGGCGGAAGGTCACAGGCAATTACAAAGGGGTATGTACTTCCAGATCGAATCGACTCACTCAGTATTGCTCATGTCAATCAAGTCAAATGCACCTTACGAAGATAAAATATCCGAAGACGGATTTACAATATATTATGAAGGTCACGATCAACCCGGGGATAAACTCAAACAATATGATCAAACAAATGTAAATCCAGGGGGTACATTAACCCAAAACGGTTTATTTAAGTCAGCTATTGATGATTCTCGAGAGTCTGGCCAATTTCCCTTGGCGCGGGTATATGAAAAACTTCAGAAGGGTATCTGGACCTATCGTGGACTTTTTGAAATTAGTGATTACTTATTTATTCAACGTGGTCGACGCAATGTGTATGAATTTGTTCTGACAATCACAGAACAAGAGCTAAGTGATGCAATACAGCATCACAAGTCCAAAAATATTGACTTAGAGCAGACGAGACAGATCCCGGGGAGAGTAAAATTAGCAGTGTATGTTCGTGATAAAGGCATGTGTACAATTTGCAGCAAAAAAGATAATCTACACTTCGATCACATTCTTCCTTATTCGAAGGGCGGTACGAGTCTAAACGTTGATAATATTCAGCTTCTCTGCAGCCGTCATAACCTTGAAAAATCAGCTAAGTTAGATTATTGAAGTTGCGATTATAGACTAGGAGATTTCTACGTCTTCGCCGTAGTGTTTTTGGAGGCGTTTTTTGATGCTGCCACGGTGACGTCCAAAAGTAGTGGTTAGGTCTTTTAGCGGGGTTTTGGCATGGAATAGCTTTTTTAGCTTGGTGTCATCTTCTGACTTCCATGGGCGGTAGGCGTTTGGATATTCTTGGCGCATCTTTTCTAGCTTTTCTGCCCATGGCCCCTGCGAGGTAGATGTCTTGACGGGTTTGACTGGGCGGGTTTTCTCTGCCGCATGCCACTTTTTGATCACATCTGAATGCTGCGTCATTGCCTGCTGGCTAAGGCTACGCAAATTGGCATCTATTTGTTTAGCTGCGGGGCTGACGCGCAGTGCCATATTGTTCAGGCCGTCTAATATCAGATGTTTCATGCCGCGTATGCGTGACAAGGCAACGTAGCCCATTCCTTCTACAAATGCGCGGCTCAGGTCGATGCGGGCAGCATCTAGCGTCATACCTTGGCTTTTGTGCACGGTGATTGCCCACGCCAAACGAAGTGGTAGTTGTGATAAGCTAGCTCGTTTTTTGTCACCGTCTACAAGTTCCCAGGTGTCTGGGCGGATAGTAACTTTCTTGCCGGTGTTTAGCTTGACTATCGGATAATCGGTCTTGTCTTCAAAATCTTCAACTACCCCAAGTGAACCATTGACGTATTTTTTGTCCGTGGCATTTTTGATGCACATAACGCTGGCACCTTTTTTGAGCTGTAAAACCTCCGGTGCAAGGCACGAGCGTTTGAGTTGCTCGATGTATTTTTTGCTACCAGAAGTCTGCATTTGATAGGCATGAGCTTTTGCGTTTATTTGGTCCAAGTGCTGCAAGTTTATGGCGTCAACGTCGGCATTGGTTGTCAGTAGTCTTGTGCGGGTAGTAAATGGATCGTCAACAGCATCTGTCCTGCCCCGCAGGGCATCTAGCTGGTTGCGGCTCAGTACGCCAGCGCGGATGCCGTTTAGAATGTCCGTATAGTCACTGTCATCGGCCTGACGATACTGTTTTTCTAGATAGCAAACGGTGAAATTGCCGGTTTGCCAGACGTGTGAATCAGTAATAAAGCCGCCTTGCTTGGCATCATGTCGGTTGACTGGTGGTAGCTGAAAGAAATCACCACACAAGATAATTTTGATGCCACCAAATGGCTGTTCGCTTTCCCTTACGTGGCGCAGAACTTCGTCAATCATGTCTAGCCTAAAGCTGTGCATCATGCTGATTTCATCTATGACCAAAATGTCGGTTTTGGAAATTATATCGCGGCGCTGCTTGCTGATTTTCAGTAGATGATTTTTGGGCAGTTCATCATGTATGCCAATCCCAGCCCAAGCATGGATGGTTGCCCCGTTCAAATGGGTTGCTGCTAGCCCTGTGGTGGCGGTTACCGATACGGCCTTGCCATCTTCACGGGCCCGTCGGATAAATTTGCGTAGAGTATATGTCTTGCCTGTTCCCGCCGCACCAGTTAGCAGGACCGATTGCCCCGACTCCATTAATGCTATTGCCTCGTCTTGCCCAAGGATGTGATTGTTGTCTTTAGTCCCAAGTGTCATTACATTATTCTACCCCAGTTCTCCAAACCACTTGCATTTATGTGATAATAGGAATATAACGTAAGCAGTAAGAAAAAAATATGCTTGCAACAATAGAAAGACCATTGTCAATTGATGAGCTGCTACAGCGCAGTCATCCTGTTGAGCACTCCGATGAGCCAACCGGAACTTTGATCAAGTTGGACGCTGGTGAGGGTTATGAAAGTCACGACGTCTATAACCAAAGTGCCATAGAAGAAGACGATAAAGGGCCTTTAATGATGGCTCGTCGCGAAAAAAGAAACG
>CAYGHF010000052.1:0-4899 GCA_964349795.1 uncultured Saccharimonas sp. (SeqCode)
ATAATAAATTGCCTCACTAGGTATAAACATCAGCGCTTGCTCCAGTGTGCCTTTCTTTGGCAAAATATACTTGGCAGTTTCATCGATGCGCTTTTTTAAATCTTCCTTAAACGCCTTCGCCAAAGCTGGGCGCTCAGCTGCTTTAGCTTCTACCAAACGATTGTAATTCTCTAGGCTAAACTTGCTGTCGATTGGCAGTAACTTGTCATCAAGGAATATAACTGCATCAACAATCAGTCCATCGCCCATTCGATGTTGCAGTTCATAAGTTCCGGCTGGTAGCAAATTTTGCAAGATCTGTTCTAGATAAAATTCACCCAGCACTCCTCGCTGTTTAGGATTTGCCAGCACGTTTTGCAAACTTTTTAACTCACCTGCTATATCACCAACCTGTTGATTAGTCTTTTCAAGTTGAGTCAGCTTCTGTGTAACATCTTTGATGATATTGGCACTGCTCTCAAACTGTTTTAGCATCTGGGCATTACTCTTGTCTAGGCGTTCAGTTAGGTGGCTTTTGAGCCCATCTTTTAGTTCTGACACATTTTGGCTAAGCGTGGTGATGTCTTGCTTCAGCAGCAATGCGTTGCCAGTATCGCTAGGCGTAGTTTGCTTGCGTAGCAAATAAAACAGCAGCAGCGCGTTCAAAACCCCCAAGATTATCACTACGGTTAGCATATCTATATTGTAACCGTTTACTACTCCGCTACAAAGTGGTGGGCAATCTGGATTGAAACCGCAACTACAATCACTCCAGCCAAAAGTAGCAACGGCTGAACGTCAAACAATTTCTTTTTGGTACTACGCTCGTGGATTTCTGGAATGATGTCACTGGTAGCAATGTAAAGCAAAAACCCTGCGCTCAAACCCAAAAGCACACCGACTGGAAGTTTCTCACTGTTGCCAAGCGCAAACGTTATGACTGCCATGAGCGTAGTTGTCAGGGCACTAACAACGTTAACCATCAGAACTTTGCGCCTAGACACGCCACGAGAGAGCAATAAACCAAAGTCGCCTATCTCCTGTGGAATCTCATGCGCCGCTACGGCAAACGTAGTAACAATGCCTGTCGGAACGCTGATCAGGAACGCCGCCGCAATTGCCACACCGTCCATGGCATTGTGAATAGTGTCGCCGACAACAATCAAACTTACAGTAGGATGCGAATCACCGTGCTGATGGTGGTGGTGAAACCAGTGCAAGAACCGCTCGGCAAAAAAGAATACTATTACGCCGATTAGTGTTGCGCTCAGTACTGAGTCGGCGCTGGCGTTTTCCAAGCCGTCTTTCAGTAGATCTAAAAATACGGCAGCCAGTAGCGCGCCCGCCGCGAATGGCGTTGCATAGGCCGCCAGATTTTCAGCTAATTTCTTTCGGCTGAGCATCAACAGACCGCCAATCAGTGAAAATATACCGCCAATCAGTGAGTAAAATATTATATGTCCGTAATTTGCCACAATTTCTCCTTGTACATAACTGTATATTCAAGTTAAGTAATTTGCAAAGTATAGCCCCCGCAATAACTTAAAACCCCGAGTCAGACTCGGGGTTTTGTGGAAGTCTCTCGCTTCCACTTATAGCTTATGCCTATTTAGCAACCATTTCAAGATTATTTTAGGCGTTTGAACCACTTTCTAATCGCTGGTTTAGACAGCCAAAATAACTGAGAAACGACAACACCCAGTAGGAACCCGCCAAGAACATCGAAAGGCGCATGCACCCCCAGATAGACCCGAGAAAATGCCACTAAAAATATCCAAACAGGTACTATCCAGCGTGCCGCTTTCGGTAAATATGGGAGAATTATTAGACTGACAGCTGTTGCCACTGCCGTGTGTCCAGAGGGAAAACCCATACCGCTGACAAATGGCTCTCTTGATACAACACCCTCCAGTAAAACAAAAGGTCTTGGTCTAGCTACTAGATACTTGCCAATTTCTGATACTGCATAGGTAGTAATGCCTACACCTAGAACATAGGCCGCCAATCTAGTCTTCTTTGACACAAACAACACCAGCGTCGCGGCAATCACCATCCATGAACTTCCAAGCATGGTTATCAGCAACATCGCTTGTTTCCATGCAAGCGGTAACTCGTATATGTTTCGAAAAATCGTCACTTCATATGCCGGCATACCCACGACTTCAATATACAAAGCGATTGCCACGAATAGCACCATGGCAGTAATGGCGTACAACTCATAATTTGGCGTTGGCTTTTTGGTCATAGACTATTTGTGCACGCTTTTGAGGTTTTGTTGTGCCTCCATACCTACAATGTACCACAAGCATAAGACGTATGACTACTGTTGCAATATCGGTACCCACGCTTTACAATGTCATCTATTATTGTGAGTAACATTTCTTTATCTAGTAGCCGATTTCGCCCATAGTTATGGAAACAATCATTATTTTCATTGAGGTGCTGTTGCTAGTATGTATTTCAGCTATTTGCTCGGGGCTAAATGTCGCAATCATGTCGCTAAGTGTCCCTGACCTAAAGCGCAAAAGCTCCTTGGGCAATGCTGCGGCGGCGCGGGTTTTACCGCTCAGGCAAAATAGCCATCTAACTCTTGCCAGCATTTTGATAGGAAACGTTGGAGTTATATCGGCTACCTCTTTGGTCTTGGACAATAAATATAACGGACTGATAGCAGGAGTTGTCAGTACCCTGTTGATAGTTGTATTTGGGGAAGTTGTACCGCAAGCCTTGTTCTCCAAGCATGCCCTTCGTGCGTGTGACCGCTTTGCGCCACTTCTAAAAGTCATGATAATTGCCACCTACCCAGTTTCAAAACCGTTGCAACTTTTACTTGATAGATTGTTTGGACACGAGAAGTCGCATTTACATACCCGTGGCGAGCTGGGTATGATTATCAGTGAACACGCCAATCATTCTGGGAGTGATTTGGATATCGATGAAGTTACCATCATGCGCGGTGCGCTGCAGCTAAGTCATAAAAAAGTCCGAGATATTATGACCCCGATCAAAGATGTTTATTGGTCGACTCCTGAGACTATTATTGACGAGCAGAAAATCGATGAAATAAAAGAGGAGGAATGGAGCCGCATCCCAATCTTTGACAAGGATTTATCTAAAGTTTTTGGCGTCTTGCTTATGAAAGATTTGGTCGACATAGATTTTGACGAACACCCCGTGCCAATTAGCAGTATGACCCTTCATCCAACACGGACTATTGGCAGCAAAACTGCGCTAGACACCATGTTTAGACATTTTATCAATGCCCATGCTCATCTGATGCCAGTGGAAAAAGATGACAAGATTGTTGGCATCGTGACGATTGAGGATTTGATAGAAGAAATCATAGGTCACGAGATTGAAGACGAAAAAGACTAAATGCGGCTAACCACCGCCAGTACGATAATCGTGCCGCCGAGTAACTTTCGAAACATGCTGTCACCCTGCGATATCTCGAGCCAGCACCATGTAAATAACGCACCAAAACTAATCAAATGCAAGATGCTGCCGATTCGCTCATCAGGCAATACTTTTGCCAACAGCATAGTTATAAACCAAACTACCAGCGGCAGATTTGGGCGCTGAAATATTATTTGATTGCCTTGCTTGTCTGTGAAGATTTTTATAACTGACATGCGACTTTCACTATACAGCTTGAAATAAAATCAGCCCCAAAAATGGAGCTGATTTTTAAGCAACAGGGCTATTACATTGCTGGAGCGGCTGGCTCGTCAGCTGGTGCTGCATCTGGAGCTGGTGCTACAGGGTCACCTGCAGGTTCGTCTGCTGGTGGCATTGCTGGAGCGGCTGGCTCTTGTGGCATTGCTGTTGGGTCTGGGTTGTTGTTTGGGTCCATAATCATTTCTCCGTTTATTTTTAAGAACTACACATGCAATAGTAATGCTTATTCGCAATTATTGCAAATTGTATTATTTACAGTAGTCGCTCTTCGTGCCTGACTGTTGGTCGGTAGATGGAAGGCTCTTAACGGTTGTCGCGTCACTTGCCGGCAGCAGGTCAAACCAGCACAAACCGTACGCCGCCTGACTTAATTCATTCTGGTGCTTACTGACGTAGTTTGAATCACTAGCAGCCGAATTTCTTTGCCGCAAGTCGTACACTCCAAAGTCAAAACTGGTGTTACTGAGTTTAGGAAATCCAACTGCCGTTGCCACAACATCACCAGTCTTGAACGATTGCGGTTTATCAAAGTCAGTTGTTCTGGAATCGTCTTGTTTGGCAGCTGGCAAGGTATCAGCAATTGCTTGAAACTTAGGATCTAGCGTCAGCAAGTGATCAAAACGAAATGCCAAGCCACAATTTGTTTGAAAGAAGAACATGTACTGAGTCTCTCCCATTTCAATATATCGGCTACCAGAAACCAAGTGCGCGTCAGTCGGCATCTTAACTGCTATGTCGCCGCTTTTACTATCTTCAAACCTGAAGCCACCGTGTGGTTTATAACCAGACGAACGTTGTTGACCGGGGTATAGCACAGAGACAACCTTGCTGACATCAGTTGGTGACTGAGCAAAAGCCAAAGGGGTTGAACATGCTGGCGCGGTACTAGAAGCAGTCCATTTTTCACCGCTCCATTCCCAAGTTACAATCTTGCCGCTGCTTTTAGAACTAGAAGCGCCATTATTTGATGTTTTGCCTTGCATGACCCGCCAGCCAACAAAACCCACCATTGCTACAACTAATATAACTAGGACTAAAGCAATGTGCCCAATGCCGTCTTGATTTGTCTTTTTCATATTCTATTTACCCACGCTTATGTTTATAGTCCCACTATACTCCATAGATTAGTAGTACAAAAACAAAAAAGGACCCTTGCGGATCCCCTTTTGCTCGCTCCAATCCTATTGCTAGAACCTTTGCTAATCACCTCACGATGACTATCCACCAATATATACGTGCCCC
>CAYGHF010000053.1:0-4869 GCA_964349795.1 uncultured Saccharimonas sp. (SeqCode)
GCTTTTTGAAAACCATGGAAATTATTATACTATAACTCTTTAAAAATAGCAACCGTAAGCCTTACCCGACTTACTTAAAACTCCCTTCACACCCAGAGTCATCCACAAGTGATTCATAATAATGGGGTATGACGGCGGGGCGGGTGGTTCTCTAAAGAGATTGGTCGACGAATCGACGTTTTCCCATCAGAGAGCCACCCTCGAACACGCATCATGCGTATTCTACCCTGCCGTATTTTTGTTCCGCCATCCTTGGCAGTAGCTTACGAGCCCGCTGTTACGCAGGCGAGAAGCTGAACACAGCCGCGACGAAGATGATCGCCATGACCACGCCGAATGCGATGAGGGCGTTCCTCCAGAATCGACTCATGTCGACTCCTTCCTTGGTTTGAAGACTGGTGTTGCAGGAACTTGCGAAAACGGAAGCGCGTTAGCCGGTGTAGACCGCCGAACTGCCGTTGTAGTGCGCGTTGACCTTCAACCACGGAGCGTGAGTCTGCGGACAGACATTTCCGATAAACGGAACGCTGATGCAGTACTTGAACTTGCCGCGGACCAGTGAGGTGTGCCCACCGTTGGTGTAGCCATTGAAGGTGTAGTAGTTCCCGGAGTGGGAAGTGGTGCCGTTGTAGTCCCACGCCCACTGGAACGCGCCGTAGACGTAGCCTTCGATGTCGTCAGACGACAAGAAGTCACTGTCATTGACACGGTGGGTGCAGGTGCTCCACGACCAGTGCTTCGTCAACTTGTACCGGTAGACCTTGTCGCCGGTGATGTTGTACGAGTACTTGGTGGCCGTGCGAGACGACGTACTGGACGTGCACGATGCCATGAGGGCCATCGTGGTGCTGGTGATCGTCGGCGAGACGACGGTCTTCTCCTTGACGGGCAGAGCCTTGATCGCCTTGGGCTCGAGAGTGATGATGGCCTCGATGAGAGCCGGATCTTCACCCATCAGCTTGGCGGCGGTGGCTGCCAGCAGTTGACGCTCTGGTGCGGTCAGGGACCGACCAGCAACGACGCTTGCCTTGACGTCACTGAGAGTGGGGGCGACTGTCACAGCACCGGCGGAACCGGTGTTGAGCAGACCGCTCACACTCACACTGAGAATGCCGACGACGGCGAACCGACGCAGCTTTTTGATGGTATCCATACCATCCTACCTTTCTTCCTTGGGGTGTTGCCTTGCTTGGGGGGACGGAACTTGCGGTTTCTGCATGCATAGACTTCTACAAGCCACGGGGGCCAGAGGTCTGCTACGAGCAGACAGCAACATACTTATATATGCTATTGTCTGCTCGCAAGCGTCCATACAAAACAAAAACCCGACTCGTGCGCTAGCAAAATCGGGCAATCTTAAAGTATTCAGAATAATAGATCTGAATAACTACAAAGATTTGACCGGTTTCGCTACTAGCTCCACCATATCCAAGCGACCAAATTGCGGATACGGCTTCAACGCTTCAAATCGTTATATATTAAAGTTCAGGGTCTGATAAACAAACAAACTCGGTTTCGTAGTTGATGAAACCGAGTCAAAGGATCGATAAAAATGATTTTTCATCCTGCTCGGTTTCGCTACTAGCTCCGTGGGATTCAAGCGACCATGTACGAATCTCCACATCAAAGCTTCAGTTTGATTGTTCGCCTAATATACACCTGTTTATTATTTTTGTCAATACTATTGTCTGCCATAGAACTTATGCTAGGCACAACCGTAAGCAATTTGGTACAATGTGAGCTATATGAAAGATGATTTTAAATCGGTACCTAAAAAACCGATAGAAAAAGACCATTCGCTAACGCCCGAAATAAATAGTAACCCCGAGCCAGCATTTGTTCGCCCAGAAACAATGGCTCAAAACGAGGAGATAATAGAAACCGTGCAACCAGAAACCGATACGCCAAAGCCAAAACTAAAAAACTCCAAGAAACCTTGGTACAAATTCCACTACAGTCGCAAGCAATGGATAATCATCGCAGTCGCAAGCGTACTGCTCATTGGTGGTGGGGTTGGTGCCTATTTTGCATTTTTCAAAAAAGATAAGCCGGCAGTGGTAGTGAAAAAAGAAGAGCCAAAACCCGAACCACCAAAACCTACCACCGAACCGGCAACCCTCACTGGTCTAACAGTGCCCCTAGCAATCAATAAACTACCAGTCACTGGTGTGATGATAGAAAACAGCCCCGACGCCCGTCCGCAAGCGGGGCTAAAAGATGCCGGCGTTGTTTTTGAAGCAGTTGCCGAAGGCGGTATAACCCGTTTCCTAGCCCTCTTCCAGCACGACTCGCTACCAGACTATATGGGACCAGTCCGTTCGGTACGACCTTATTATTTGGATTACTTACAAGGCTTTGACGCTGCGATTGCCCACGTTGGCGGCAGCCCCGACGCGCTAGCACAAATAAAAAATCAGGGTGTTAAAGACCTCGACCAATTTGCTAACGGTGGCTCATACAAACGAGTCAGTAACCGCTACGCGCCACACAATGTCTATACCAGCATTGCCAACATGTTAGATTTGCAAAAAAAGAAGGGCTTTTCTAGCACCTACACTGGTTTTCCTAGGAAAGCCGAAAAAGCTGTCAGCCCAGCCATCAAAACAAGTATAGATCTCAATATCTCTAGTTTTCTCTACAACGTCCACTATGACTACGAGGTCGCCACCAATAGCTACAAAAGAAGTGAGGGCGGCAAACCACACACAGACGAGCGCAGTGGCAGTCAGCTAAATCCAAAGGTTGTTATAGCCATTGTTGTGACAAAGGGAGTGGCTAGCGATGGTGTGCACAGTACATACCAGAACATTGGCAGTGGCAAAGCATACGTTTTTCAGGATGGCATGGTCACGGAAGGTACATGGAGCAAGTCAAGCTCTAAGGCACAAATAACTTTTGCCGATGGGGCAGGGGCAGCAATTGCTATGAACGCAGGTCAAACTTGGATATCGCTAGTCAGCAAAGCTACCGACGTGAGCGCCAAGCCGTAGAGCAAAGCATAGGTGGACATGTGAAACAACTGCGAGAATTAACAACACAAGTCAACGGATATCTGTTTGGTTTGTTCCTCGCGGCGGCGTTTTTAGTCATGGGCGTCGCATTGGGCGTGCAGAACTTCACTAACTTTGGGGTTTTTGGAGCAGCGATATCTGGAGCAGTATTTGCAATCATACTGGGGTTTTTCTTGGCAAAAACTGCCAGCACTTACATTCTCAAGCCGATGAGTCTGCTGACGCAGGCGATACTACACGTCGCGCCGGACCAGCAAGATGCCCCCGCACCTGATGTGACATCACTGAAACTGGGACGGGAACTGGTTGCCCAGCTAGCGCAGCAAGTCTATCAGTACGCCAATCAGCAAGATGGTAAAGCTTTAGCAGAACACCGCACAGCGATAATCCAAGCCGCCAACGTGGTCAATCATTTACCGCTACCGATGTTTGTGTTTAACAAAGAACAAGTCGTAGTCAACGCCAGCAATGCTGGGCTTGAGTACTGCCACGTAAATAGTTCGCAGCTTTTTGGCAAGCCACTGTACGAGAATATCAATCTAGAGTTCAACAATGAACATACGATGGAACGCTGGGTGCTGGACTGCCAGAAGAACAAGGTGACTGATATAGCCTACTGGCAACGTGTGCGCGTACGGCAGCCAAATAGTGAACTGCGTCAGTGTGACATTGCTGCCTACTACAACCGCGACAACCCCAGTGGTACCGAGTTCATCGTAACCATGTTTGACCGCACACGACAGTATAACCAAGATGATGATGACATCAGTTTTGTAGCCTTAGCCGTGCACGAACTGCGCACGCCGCTCACTATGCTCCGCGGCTACATAGAAGTATTTCAGGAAGAGCTAGAAGGCAAGCTAGACCCTGAGTTAGCTGGCTTTATGCACAAGATGATTGTTTCTGCTCAGCAACTGGGGGCTTTCTTTAATAATATCCTGAACGTGGCGCGCATCGAGCAGAACCAACTGACTTTGCAGCTTGCTGCCAGCAACTGGGGAGAAATATTGACTAGCGCGTGCGAGGAATTAAATATGAAGGCACAGGTTCATAACCGATCACTACTAGTAAACGTTGCCGATAACTTGCCACAGGTTGCCATCGACAGAGTCAGCATCATCGAGGTCATAAATAACTTGGTTGATAACGCCATAAAATACAGCAAGGAAGGCGAAACCATCATGATCGACACCCGACTGAACAAACAAGGTTACGTAGAAACAACCATCCAAGACCACGGAGCGGGCATACCGACTGGCGTTGTGCCACACCTATTTGATAAGTTTTATCGAAATCACCGCACAGCTGCCAGTGTTGGCGGAACTGGGCTCGGTTTATACCTCAGTAAAGCTATCATCAATGCCCATAGCGGACAGATATGGGTGCAATCAAAGGAAGGTGAAGGCGCAACCTTTGGTTTTAGCCTTGTACCAGCCGACAAACTTGCTAGTGTCCAGAAAAACGATGATAATAATGGTATGGTCCGAAATGCCCATGGTTGGATAAAAAACCACAGCATGTACAGAAGGTAATCAGATTATTATGGATGATATAAAACCCGCTCCTACCGCCGCGCCACAGGCAGCAGTTCCAGCAGTGCCAGTCGCGCCCACAGGCAAGAAGATTTTAGTGGTAGAGGACGAACATTTCATTAGTGAACTCTACACCCGCGCTTTGGTCAAAGCAGGCTATCAAGTGACAAATGTTATTGATGGCATAGAAGGGCTCAAGCAGGCTCAAACCGACCAGTTTGACATAATTCTGCTCGATATTATGATACCCAACCTCATGGGCACAGAAATACTACACCGTTTGCGTGACCCCAAAACTTCGCCCAAAATACACGCTAAAATTATCC
>CAYGHF010000054.1:0-4861 GCA_964349795.1 uncultured Saccharimonas sp. (SeqCode)
TATTAGCACCTTATGAACCACCATTTTAAATCAAAAAAGAGCACATTATTTTTGTGCCCCTTTACACTGATAGCTTTTTATCTAAAAATTAGCCGATTTTTGTGATATTCACCACTGTATGCCGTTGCCTATGACCTCGGACTTTATGAACTCGCTTTTTGGCCTTGTACCGAATCGCTGTAACTTTATCGGCTTGTACATCGTCTTCCGTCACGGCTGCTGTCACTTTTACCCCCGTTACAATTGGAGTTCCAACAGTAGTTTTTGAATCATCGATTACAAGCAGTGGCTCAAAATCAACGTTTTTTTCAGCTGTGTGCAACAACTCTACCTCTACAGAATCACCTTCTGCTACTAAGTATTGCTTTCCACCGGTCTGTATTACTGCCTTTTTCATCTCTGTATACTTTATGCTTTCTGAAAATTTGTTACCGCACAAGTCTAACAGAGATGACACTCTGTGTAAAGAGTTATGGACTAACTTTTTTCAAGACTAACCGTAAACTCCTTTTCATCGATAACTAGCGTTTTATGATATTTGTATTGTTCATCATGAGTAATATTTGTCGCCAAAGTTTCCTGCATGATTTCTGTTTTAAAGTCGACAACGATTTTTTCCATATTACTACTGTTAGAACTTATGCTTAACTTTATTCTGTCGTCAATTTGGAGACCGGCATCTTTACGGGCATTCTGGACACAACGAATTAGCTCTCTCATAGTCCCCTCATGCTTAAGCTGAGCAGTTATTTCTAAGTCCAAGATTACTCCTTGGGCGTCACTAGAATCATCCCATGCTACATGCTTGACGTTTAATTCCTCGGCAATAACTTCAGCGTATATTTCAGGCAGTCGTGGCACAGACACTTTTGCCAGTGGTTGGCGGACCTTTATGGCTGCTTTTGCCCTTAGAGCCAAACCTTCTGTTATATACTCACGAGCTCGCTTCATATCAGATACAAGTAATTCATTAACATGGCCAGCAGCTGGCCAATCGCGCAAATGAACCGATTCTTCCCCTGTAAGTTGAATATACAATTCTTCAGCTAGGAAGGGCGTAAACGGTGCAAGTACATGAGAGAGTTGAACTAATACGTAATGCAAGGTTTTATAGGCATCATTTTTATCGCTATCGTCACCACTTTTCCAAAAACGTCGACGTGAACGACGGACATACCAGTTACTGGCATCGTCTATGAATGGCAAAATTGGCTTAATGGCACTCGGTATATCGTAGGCATCCATGTGTCTTTCTACTTCTTGAATTAGCTGATGGGCTCGGGAGATGATCCAAATATCTAAGGGATGCTTGAGTGACTCACTGGGGTCATCAAGCTCACCATGCCATTCCCAACCATCAACGTCAGCATACATTGTGAAGAAGTCGTACATGTTCCAGACCATACTGAGTTTCCGCTGTACATCAGCCACATCTTTATCTACTAACGAGAAGTCCTCACCACTTAAAACTGGTGAACCTAGTAGCAAGAATCTTAACGCGTCGGCCGAGTATTGATCCATAAGTTCGTTTGGATCGGTGTAGTTTCCAAAGCTTTTACTCATTTTTCTGCCATCATTACCAGCTAGCGTCCCCGTTACGATGACATTTTTGAATGAGCTTTTGCCGAAGAGTCCTATGCTTATGGCGTGCAAATAGTAGAACCAAGCGCGCACTTGCCCAACATATTCGGCAATGAAATCTCCGGGGAAGTTTTGCTCAAACTTTTCGACATTTTCAAAGGGGTAATGAAATTGCGCAAACGGCATACTGCCACTCTCAAACCAACAGTCCAGAACCTTATCTATACGCTTGTAAGTAATACCGTCTGCTTCAAAAGTGACATCATCTATCCATGGTCGGTGATAATCATCTAATTCTTTGCCAGACAACTCCTTGAGTTCTGCATAACTGCCGACTACTTTGATGTGCTCTTTGCCGTCTTTGTCAGTACCCTTCCAGACTGGCATAGCTGTTGCCCAAAAACGGTCACGGGACAGGTTCCAATCTGGTGCTGTCTGCACCGTTTTAGCAAATCGCCCCCGTTTTATGTGAGCCGGAAACCAACTAATATTGCCGTTTTGCTCCAGCATTAACTCACGTTGACCCTCAATATCCATAAACCAACTGGGGTGAGCTCGGTACATTAGCTTAGTCCCGCATCGATGACAATGGGGGTAACTATGGGTGACATAGTCGATTTTCCAAACCACACCTCTCTCGTGTAGGGTTTTGGCAATCTCTTTATTGACCTCCCAAACATATTTACCCTTCCACTCACCAGAGGTGTAAAAGCCGTTTTCATCTGTATCAAGCATCCAAGCAAAGCCCTCTTTTTTACTCAGCTCATAATCTTCTTCACCGTAGGCAGGAGATTCGTGCGCTATCCCTGTACCGTCTTCAGTATGGACAAAATCAGCGTGCCACACCTTAAATGTCTTATCACTCAACTGCTTGTTCCCACCAAACAAGGGGTCGTATGACTTGCCGACAAGTTCCTGCCCCTTGAACGTCCTGACTAATTTATAATCAATTGGTCGGTGTTTCTCATCTGTTAGGACTTTAGCTACTAAACTTTTAGCAAGAATCAGCTTTTGACCATCAACCTCTACCTCGGCATATGTTAGCTCTTTGTTGACAGCAATCGCCGAATTCGATGGTAATGTCCAAGGTGTTGTGGTCCAAGCCAACAGATAAGAGTCTTCGCCCTTTAGCTTGAACTTCACATAAACTGACGGGTCTGTGACATCTTGGTAGCTATTGTCCATGGCCACCTCAGCCTTAGAGATGGGTGTAGCATCGCGCGTACAGTACAAGAGCACCTTTTCACCCTCATAGATTTTGCCGGCCTCATGCAGCTTCTTAAACGCCCACCAGACACTTTCCATATATTCTTTGTCCATCGTCCGGTACGCACCCTTAAAATCAACCCATCGACCAATGCGATCAATAGTACTTTCCCAAAGATCACCAGTTTGCACCATATTGTCACGACAGGTTGTGATGTACTCTTCTAAGCTGATTTTGGTGCCTATGTCTCTTTTGTCATGAATACCAAGTTTCTTCTCTGTGAAAACTTCTGCTGGCAAACCATGACAATCCCAACCCCAAACTCGCTCAACACGTTTCCCTTTCATGGTCCAATAACGCGGCACAGCGTCTTTAACAATGCTACTCAGAAGGGTCCCATGGTGAGGGACACCAGTAATGAATGGTGGGCCATCATAAAAAATATAGGCATCACTCTCTGACCTAGCATCGACTGACTTTTCGAAGGTGTGCCGCTGCTTCCAGTGCTGGACTAGATCTTTCTCGTATTTAGCTGGCTGACGACGTAATCCCTGTTTGAACTTCACTTTTGACTCCTTCTTTGCACAATAAGCCCCTTCCGTAGGAGCTCTCTATGAGGGCGGTACCATCCTACTTGGGACTTTATTTATACGCTATTACGGGCGTTACCGATGGGGTCTAATACTTAAAAGATTCTTCCCACTCCTCGCGGTTGATAGCCGCTCTCCGCCTCCGCCAATTGGCGAACGGCGAACGGATTTATACAAATTGTCACACCTCTTTAGACTAGACCAAATTATCGGCTTGTGCAACTAAACGGTATAGCTTGCAACTTCGTCCATCAATGGCAGCGGAACGCCAACCCAAAATTTTACCAGTTCGCTAGAGCTATGCTTGACCACCAGCACTGCTGGATACTCAACTATGTCATAGACTCGAGCCATATCAGAACCCTGTTTAGTCTCTAAACTAACCAGCTCAATGGCATGTCCTCTGGATCGTTCAAAGTCATGTGCGTATTCCTCTACTACTCGACTGTGCTCAGAATTTGGATGATACAAAATGACAATATTCATATATCCAATTTTAACATAAGCGTTGGCTGCGGGAATATCTTACTAAACAGAGCCCTTGGGATCGTTATAGACCTCTTAATTTTTAGCTACAACCGGTGGTTGAACCACAGCTAGTACAAACGTAGCAACTACCAGCTTTTTGAGTCTGATTACCACAATTGAAACATAGGGGTGCTGTACCGTCAGATGTAATTTGGCTAGTATCTTTTACTGCCTTAGACTTTGCAACTGGCTGCACTAGAGTGGGTTGAGGAGCGACTTTGACAGCTAAAGTCACTGACTCTGGCGGTGTTTCTAGTAAACTTGTTTGCTCGTCAGGCATGTCGTCTATAGAGGCTAAGCCTAACTCTAGACGATCATCAAAGTTGAGATAGTTAATCGCAAGTCTGCGGAATATGTAGTCAACTATCGACGACGCTGTCCGAATTTCTGCATCATCGGTGATACCTGAAGGTGCAAACGACATACTGGTAAACGACTTGACGTAATCTTTCAGAGGAACACCAAATTGCAGCCCGTGACTTACGCTAATTGCAAAGGCATCCATAATCCCCCGCAAAGTAGAGCCTTGCTTGGCGATATTCACGAATAACTCCCCTGGCGTCCCATCATCGTACTGACCAACGGTTATGTAACCATGGCTATCAGCTACCTTGAATGAGAAGGTTTTAGCCGTTCTAACTTTTGGCAACTCTCTTCGAATAGCCCCCCTAACAATTATCTTGTCTGCTACAGTGTCTGCCCGTGCTTTAGGATCAGCAGTGTCGCCTTCCTTTTTGGCCATCGATAACGGTTGAGCAACCTTACAGTTATCTCTGTAAACTGCGACGGCCTTCAACCCAAGCTTCCAAGATTCTATGTGTAACTGTTCTACGTCCTCTACGGTTGCTTCCTCTGGCATATTAACTGTCTTGCTAATGGCACCAGAAATGAATGGTTGTACTGCTGACATCATTTTTACATGACCCATATAGTGTATGGAGTTATCCCCCATGGA
>CAYGHF010000055.1:0-4764 GCA_964349795.1 uncultured Saccharimonas sp. (SeqCode)
TAGATAGCAAGTTTAGCCTAGAGAATTACAACCGTTTGGTAGAAGCCAAAGCAGCTGAGCGCCCAGCTCTTGCCAAAGCTTTCAAGGAAGATTTGAAAAAGCGCATAGACGAAACTGCCAAGTATATTGTGCCAAAGAAAGGCACACTTGAGCAGGCGCTGATGTTTATACCTAGCGAGGCAATTTATTATGATCTATTGGCAAACAAGGTTGGTGAGACAGGCGTCAGTGGCCGTGATCTTATGCAGTACGCAGCAGTTGAAAAGCGAGTCACGGTTGTTGGTCCGAGTACGCTGAGTGCTATGCTACAGATAGTGTCGCAGGGGCTTAAAAGTTTGGAGATTCAAAAAGATACCGAAGTTATTCGCAACAACGTTGAGCAATTGGGTAAGCATCTAAACAACGTCGACGGTTACTTTAAGCGACTTGGCAATAGTCTGAGTGCCACTGTTGGGCATTTCAACAGCACCCAGAAAGAATTGGCTCGGGTAGACAAGGACGTTGTTAAAATTGCCAACACCAGCGCTAGTGTCGAGGCATTACTAATAGACAAACCACAAAATGGAGAGGACAACGAATGAAAAATAAGACGCCCAGAATGCTCAGCGTTAAATGGTTCAGCCTATTGTTGATAGTTGTAGGCATCGTTGGGCTGGTGGCTTCGACCGTTCTGACTCTGGATAAAATCCATGTATTGAAAGACCCAGCATACAATCCTGCTTGCAATATCAATCCAATCTTTAGTTGCGGCTCAGTTATGCAGACCAAACAGGCCGAGATTGCTGGTGCGCCAAACACTATTGTTGGACTGGTGGCATTTCCGGTGCTCATCAGCGTGGGCGCAATGATGCTATTTGGGGCACGCATGAATCGGCGTTTTTGGCAGCTGTTTCAGCTTGCCGTAATAGGTGGTCTTGGAGCAGTCGTGTATTTATTCTTTCAGGGTGTTTACCGCATTAACGCCCTGTGTATTTATTGTCTTAGTGTGTGGGTGGTTGTTCTACTCCTGACTTGGTATACAACATTGTGGAATCTAGAAAATGGACACATAGTTTTGCCCAAACGTATTGCTGGTTTCAAGGCTTGGGCGTTGCGGCACCACATTGACGTTATGCTGGTTGTTTATCTGGCGCTGATTGTGGCAATTCTAAATCACTTTTGGTATTACTTTGGCCCAGTGCTAGGTTTTAAGTAAATCAACCACCAGCGCAGCGGTCCAGCTGAAATTCTGAGCACCGGCTGGTTCGCCTGTCAGCGGGTTGAAATATTCATTAAAACCAGCTGTTCGCACCATATCGAGCGTGGATTCTTTTAGGGCTTCGGCGTGGTCTTTGAAGCCGTAGCGATTAAGCCCGTCAATGATTAGCCAGTTTGTGTTTACCCAAGTTGGGCCTTGCCAGTAACCGGTGGGTTTGAACCAGCTGGAACTAATAGGGACTGACGGCACGGGGAAGGTTGAACCGAACATGTGTTGGTTTTCTAGCAGTTTGACGAGTTGCTTGGCACGGTCGTGGCTAATACTACCAGCGTACAGGGGCATTAGCGTGGCAATGCTGGGCTCTTTTAGCGGTCGGTGAGTCACAAAGTTGCGCGAGTAGTACTGCCCAGTATACGGGTCCCATAAACTATCCAGCGCATCTTCGGTTTTTTTCATCTGCTGAGCCAGCTCAGCGGGTATTTTTTGACCTATAGTTTGGGCAATTTCTTTTAGCTGAGAGTTGGCACGGATAAAGATGCAGTTGAATGACAGGTCTTCAATAGCAAATAACGAATGAGCCAGAATCTTGTTTATGTCATAATTTTTGCGCCGTATGCGCCGCTGCGTGCTGTACAGAACCAGCGCTTCAATAGCATCAAGTCGCTGTTCAGCGGGAATGTGGTGGGTGTCGCGTCGCAACAGATTGATGAGTGGCTTTAAGTGAGCTTGCTCAATCAAGCTGATCCAAAGTGGCAAGGAATGTTCACGAATTTCGTTCATCCACGGCGGTGTGTTGTCTAGTCCGGTTTCCCAAGGATGAATTTGGAGCGCCAGTCCTTCACTGTGTGGGTCGCGTTCTTTGTACAACCACTGGTGATGACGAAGCAGTGTAGGATAAACGGTTTGATACCAGCTACGCCGTTCTGGCTTTTTTAGCTTGTTACCAATTTGAACTACTGCCTCAGCCAACATTGGTGGTTGAGTAATGCCACTAGTAACAACGCCGTCTGGAGAGTTAGGGTTCAACCAGCTATGCCATATGCTATGACGGCCATGAGGGTGACTTTCTCCAAGTATCATGTGTGGCAGCATACCATTAGCCCACTGCCCTCTAATCAAACTCAGAAGCTCAGTCTGAGCTCTGTCTATATCCAGATGACGTAAGCCTATGGCAATAAAGCAGCTATCCCAAAGCCACTGATGCGGATAAAGCCCCTCAGCCGGAATAGTAAACGTGCCTTGGTCGTTCATTTCTAGAACTGCCTTGGCTCCTTCTAGCAAATCCACCGGCTCTTCCATGTTGGTAGTATAACGTGCTAACGATAGTTGGTGAAGTTTATGGGAAAGTCGAAGTCTTGGCTCTTCAGTAGCTGCATCACGGCTTGCAGGTCATCTTTGCTGCCACTGGTCACGCGTACCTCGTCGCCTTGAATTTGAGTTTTGACCTTTGGCAACTTGTCACGAACTAGGCTGGTTATCTTCTTGGCTTTGTCTTGGTCCAGACCTTGTATAAATGGTATTTCCTTGGTTGTCTTCAGGTTACTAGTAATGCCGTCTTTACTGGTGTCTAGAACCTTTTGGTTTTGACCTCTAGTAGCTAGCTTTTTACGGAAGATGTCTACTATGGCATCTATCTGCCAATCGCCGCTGCCTGTAACTTTGATACCAGTTTTATCAGCGTCAAGCCACTCCAGCAGAGCCGGTGTGCCCTTAAAGTCATAACGATTGTCGATTTCACGCTGAGCTTGGTCAAAGACGTTGTTCATCTCAGCCTTGTCGTAGTCGCTCACAACATCAAAAGAAAAATTTGCCATATCTGTACTATATACGACTTACGTACTTTCCCACCATCCCAGACTAGCCCTAAACATCTATTACTCTGGAATTGGCGTCAAGGTGTGTAAGTCCTATATAATAGAACACAAGATGAGTTATCAGAATAAAAAAGTTGCTGAAGTTGCTGAAGTGCTAATAACACGCCTTGCCAAACTGGAGGACAAAACATCAGTTTTGAAGTCAAGCGAGCTAAAGGCTTTGTATGCAGAGATACCGACTTTGCCTGTAGATGAGCGAGGTGCTTTCGGTAAGGATATAAACAAACTCAAAGGCGAGCTTGAGAAACTGGTGTCGAAGCACAACGACGAGCACACCACACTTGCTGCTATAGATGTGACAGCTCCAGTGGATGCCAATGTGACATCAGACAAACAGCCCAAAATATTGTCGAGTGATCAAGGCAGTATTCACCCTCTGATGGCCGAGCTAAGCAAGGTTATTAAGATTTTTGAGCGTATGGGTTTTGCTCACATGGAGTCACGTCAACTTGACGATGAATATCATATGTTTGATAGCCTTAATTTCCCGAAAGGACACCCGGCTCGTGATGATTACGATACATTCATTACTGATGAAGGCTTAATAGCGCCAGCACATGTGAGCGTTATGCAGAACCGTCTTCAAAAGCGATATAGACCCAACCTAGAGCAAGACGACCCAATCGCAGTAGTTTATACAGGTAGGACATTCCGGAACGAAGATGTGGACGCTCGACACGAGCACACCTTTTATCAGGTAGAGATAAGTTATATTGATAAAAACATAAACGCGGGAAATCTAGTCGCCACCTTCAAAACTTTTCTACAAGAATACTACCAGCAGGATATAGAAGTGAAGATGCAGCCGTTCTATTTTCCGTTTACAGAGCCGAGCTTTGAGATGGCCCTTAGCTGCCCATTTTGCCAAAAGAAAGGTTGCAATGTATGTAGCCAAAGTGGTTGGATAGAGCTGCTAGGTTGTGGCATGATCAACCCTAATGTACTAAAGATGGGCGGTATCGACCCTAATGTGTACACAGGCTTTGCTGGCGGTTTGGGACTGGATAGACTTGTAATGATGAAATATGGTATTGAAGACGTTAGGCACTTTGAAAGCGGCAAGTTAGAATTTTTGAGGCAATTCAAGTGAAACTTTACCGATTTAGCCCGATTGAAAGTCAAGAACAGCTGATTGCAGCAATAGAACACACGCACTTTGCTTGTTCTACTTTATGCCAGAAGTCATTTGGTAAGTATTTGCCAGTGGCAGGCAATATAGGTATATTTTGCCACTACAACAATGAATTTGAATATCTTAAGACACTCAGGCAAAGGATAACCCGTAAATCAAGTGACCCAAACCAAAAATACTTTGAACTAATTAAGCCAATTATTATTGCTGCTAAAGACGGTGTGCCCGAGGCAACTTACACCCACCTATACATTCGAAGGCCTGATATTTATCGAAGTCAAGTTGGGGATATTGACTTCTATTTGCAGCACCGTGATTATAGCAATCTAAAGCAAGATCTCGCAGGTGGTAAGCGATTAGAAGGGGCAAGAATATTCCCGCGTGAAGATTTAGATATGATTGAGCTTTATGACCCAGACGTAGATGCCCTCGGCTATGTTAGTACTAATACAATGACGAAAAAGGTTAGGGTCAAATTATCAGAGGAAACTAAACTATGAAAGTGAGTATCAACTGGATGAAGCAGTTTGGTGGGCAGGGTCTAGATATGCCCACAGACA
>CAYGHF010000056.1:0-4641 GCA_964349795.1 uncultured Saccharimonas sp. (SeqCode)
GACTACCAGATTTAAGACAAGTCCATACACTTTGTCTAGCTTTGAAGTATCTTTGAACTTTTCAAGTTCTGCTTTTGTAAGCTCTTGCCCACTATGGACACCTGTGCGAATAAGCTCTGACTCACTCAGGCTAAACGTATATTTTCCATCAACAAAAATCGAGTATCGGTCTGATCGTTTTACCTGTTGTTTTATCGCCGTGATATTCATTACTGCCTACTTAAATTACAACGGGGCTAGTTTGTGTTCTTACCTGTGATACAAGTCTGGGTCAATGATCCCACGCATACCAATAGCTGTGCCCACCACAAACGCTAGGACGCCTACTGCAGCAGGTGGCACAATCAAAAGTTTATCTAACACGGATATATCGTCTCCAAATAAACCTCGGTTCGCCACCTCAGATAAGATCATGGCATCCATAAGACAAACGCCCGCTACTGCAACGCTACTAAGTCTAACTATGGCATCAGGCAAGTGCTTTGTTTCCATTGGTAAAAACGTATCTAACTCCGTAAATCTATCGCTAGGCGAGGGCATAGCTATTTCTGTTGCTTCTACAGTCATTGTTATGCTTCCTTGGCGTTGGCAGCTTCACGGACTTTTTTCGCAATCTCGGCCATGATTTTGGGATTGTCTTCTAGATATTTTTTGCCAGCTTCGCGACCCTGAGAGATTTTTTCGCCATTATAGCTAAACCACGCACCGGCTTTTTCTACAATGCCTTCATTGGTAGCAAGATCTAGAATATCGCCGCTAGCACTGATGCCTTGGTTATACATAATGTCAAATTCCGCCTGACGGAAAGGTGGTGCAATCTTGTTTTTGACCACCTTTACGCGAGTACGATTGCCAATAACTTCCTCACCCTGTTTTATCTGCCCGATACGTCGGATATCCATACGCACACTGGCGTAGAACTTCAGGGCATTTCCACCAGTGGTAGTCTCTGGATTGCCAAACATGACACCAATCTTCATACGAATCTGGTTGATAAATACGACCGTGGCTTTGCTACGGCTAATTACACCCGTCAGCTTGCGCAGAGCTTGGCTCATTAGGCGTGCCTGAAGACCCGGTAGACTATCACCCATGTCACCTTCAATTTCCGCTCGCGGTACTAGGGCGGCTACAGAGTCCACAACAATCAAATCAACGGCGTTGGAACGCACTAACGTTTCAACAATTTCTAGTGCTTGCTCACCGTTGTCTGGTTGAGAAAGCAGCAACGTACTGGTGTCTACACCGATGCGCTTGGCATAGGCTGGGTCTAGTGCATGCTCTGCATCGATGAATGCAGCAGTGCCACCGGCTTTTTGAACCTGAGCTATGGCATGAAGTGTAAGTGTTGTTTTGCCTGAACTTTCTGGACCGTAAATCTCTATAACGCGACCACGAGGCAACCCACCACCGAGGGCAATATCCAGACTAATTGAGCCCGTGGACGTTGTTTCAACATCTGCCTTGTACGACTCACCAAGCTTCATAATAGAACCTTTTCCAAATTGTTTTTCTATAGACTCCAGCGCAAGACCTAAGGCTTTTTGTTTTCCCTCTGATTGTTCAAGAGCTGGTTCGAGACTACTGACTGGTTTTGGTTCTTTTTTTGTTGCCATGACTACTCCTCCCCAACCCTTAGATTACCCTTTGTATACCCAAGTATAGCAAACTAGAACGTACTGAAAATCGGTTATGCTTTATAATGTAGTCAACCATGCATCTCGCTAGAACTAACACAGGTGATTGAGACGAAATGACGAAATTATGAATAAAGCTATAAACACTAAGAATAAGGACTCGTAACGGGATGCGTATATCTGATTCTTTAGTGGAAAAACTCTTAACCGCCAACGATAAGGTCACGAATGAGCAGCTGGCCGGACTTCGCGAGCAAGAAGCTACTGAGAAAAAACCATTGCAAGACTTGGTTATTGCCAGCAACATCATATCTGAGAATGATCTGACAAAGCTCTACGCAACAGAGATTGACACTCCGTTTATTGAACTGAATGCAAAAGACATAAAACTTGATATCATGCGAGAAATCCCCGAACGTATTGCGCGGCAATACGACGTGATACTGTTCGGCGAAGAAGACGAGTCCAAGTTACTTGCCATGGAAGACCCCGACGATATCCAAGCGCTCAACTTTCTGCAAAAACACTTGGGTGACAAAATCAAAGTGCATGTTGCCACCCACAGTGCTATCCAAACAGCCCTAGACCAGTACCGCGGTAACATCGGAACAGAAATTACCAAAGTCATCGACCCAGCCGAAGGTCTAGAGGATATAGACGAAAACGAACTAGTCAAAGAAGAAGATCTGACCGAGGATTCACCAGTTGCCAAAACTGTAAATCTGCTGATTGAGTACGGTGTAAAGGCTGACGCCAGTGATATACACATCGAACCGCGCGAAGATAATGTGATTGTGCGCTACAGAGTTGACGGCATTTTGCGCGAGGCTAACAAACTACCGAAAAAAGTCCACAGCGCCGTGGTTTCCCGCATTAAAATTTTATCCAACTTAAAGATTGACGAACGGCGAGTCCCCCAAGACGGTCGCTTCAAAATTCAGATTAACGGCACGGTTTACGCCCTGCGCGTTTCCACCCTACCAATCACCGAGGGTGAAAAAGTGGTCATGCGTATTTTGAATGAATCTAGCAAAGCCGCCACTCTGGAAGAGCTAGGCTACTGGGGCCCGTCACTTGCTAACATCAATGATGCGATAGAACAGCCTCACGGCATGATTCTGGTGACAGGACCGACAGGATCAGGAAAATCGACCAGTCTATTTAGCATACTAAGCATACTGAACAAACCGGCAGTCAACATTTCGACCGTCGAAGATCCTGTGGAATACAAGATTCCGGGGGCTAACCAAACACAGGTCAATCCAAAGGCAGGCATGACCTTCGCGGCAGGACTGCGGGCACTACTCAGACAAGACCCAAACATCATTATGGTCGGTGAGATTCGTGATTCTGAAACTGCTGGACTTGGCGTGCAAGCGGCATTGACTGGTCATTTGGTTCTTGCCACATTACACACCAACAATGCCGCGACTTCTCTGCCACGACTACTAGATATGGGCATCGAGCCGTTTTTGATTGCCAGTACAGTGCGCGCGGTTGTTGGTCAACGCTTAGTACGTCGACTTTGCCTAGACTGTCGCGAGGTTTACACACCAGATGCGACAACCATGAAACAAATATCGACAACTTTTGGCATTGATAGCCCTAGTGTCATGAAGCATGTACACGAAATGGAAGAAAAGGCTCGTGAGGTAGGAGTTGGCAGAAATGTACCAAACGCCAAGTCCCGCAAACAACCGAGCACTGATGGGCTTGCTACCAGTGAAACACGCATAAATCAACTCTGGAAGGCTAGCGAAGATGGCTGCAATACTTGTGGGCACACGGGCTACAAAGGTCGTGTTGGCATATATGAAGTCCTAGGCAACAACAGCACTATCCAAAAACTCATTGTTAGTAATGCCACCAGTGACGTCATACAAGAAGAGGCAATCAAAAATGGCATGATTACTATGGAGGTTGACGGGTTCATAAAAGCCCTCCGCGGACAAACAACAATAGAAGAAATACTAAGAGTAACGTCAGAAACCTAGCCCGATTATGAAATTTACATACACCTACACCAACAAAGATGACAAAATCGTACACGGCAAAGGCGAAGCCGCGAGTAAAGAAGAGCTCCTGAGTACATTGGAAAAACAGGGTGTACATCCAAGTTCGATAAAAGCAGATTCTGGTGCAACCGGTGCCAGCAGATTTTTTGGCAATAAACATGTGAAGTTAAAGGACCTAGTTGTCTTTACTCGCCAACTCTCCACCATGATAAGTGCCGGCGTCCCCATGACTAGGTCACTGGCAACACTACAGCAACAAACTGACAATAAATACTTTAAAACTGTAGTCGCTGGTGTCATGAAAGATGTCGAAGGTGGTCAAGCCCTTGGTGATTCTTTTGCAAAATATCCGACTGTGTTTTCTGAAGTTTACATAAACATGGTCAAGGCTGGTGAGGCTGGTGGAATCCTAGATGAAATACTGAAGCGCTTGGCATCACAAATTGAACAAGATGCCAGTATTCGCAAAAAGATTAAAAGTGCTATGACCTACCCTGTTGTGATTCTTGTCATCACGATTATTGCCTTTTTTGGCATTATGCTTTTTGTCATTCCCAAAATCGGGAAAATCCTTACTGATCTAGGAGGACCAGATGCAAAACTACCAATATACACGCAAGCCATGCTTTCAATCAGTAACTTTATGCAGCACAACATAATTATTATTGGCATTACTCTGCTTGTGGGAAGCTATTTAATGAGACGCTACATAAAAACTCCCAAGGGCAAATATCAGCTACATGCCCTACTACTGAGGGTTCCTGTGCTAAAGACAATCATCATAAAAGTAGCTGTTGCTCGCTTTGCGCGTACCTTTGCATCACTCATGTCAGCAGGAGTAAACGTGCTGGACGCACTAGAAGTCACAGGTGGTGCCATCGGCAACAAAGTCATCGAAAAAGAGCTCAGTGATGCCGCAGATGAAGTAAAAAATGGCAAACAACTTAGCGTGCCACTATCTAGCAGTAAACATTTTCCACCTATTGTTC
>CAYGHF010000057.1:0-4601 GCA_964349795.1 uncultured Saccharimonas sp. (SeqCode)
CATCATTTACCGCCGTGCCACGGTCCGGAGCGCCAACAATTGCGGCTATGAGTTTTGTGCCGTTGAAGTCGGTCGAGAACAAAAAGCATCCACCAGCGTCGCCACTACTGCCTGTCTTTATGCCGTCAATACCACTTATACCCAGCGCTAAATTATAGTTTTTTATTACCCCTGCAACTGGTATGGTGGCTGTTTTTTGATTTACAATTTGGGCAATTACGGGGTTCTGCATGGCAGTCTGCCCAAGTAGTACTAGATCTGAAGCTGTGCTGAGCGTAGAGGCGGAAAAACCACTGGCATCAGCAAAAGTTGTGCTGTTCATGCCAAGTTTTTTGGCATAAGCGTTGGCCTCAGCAAGATATGCCTCCTGCGAGCCGAAAACCCAGTTTGCCAGCAAGGTGGCTACGTTGTTGGCAGATGGCACTAGCAGTGCTTGGAGCGCCTGATACTGCGTTAATGGTACGCCAGCACGAACGGCAACCACCGACTGACCAGAGCTGTAGTATTGCTGGTAGGTTGCCACGTCGGCAGCAGTTATGTCGATGTTTGGTCCAGTTTGGTTAAGCTGTAACGGTTTTTTGTCCAGTACGGCAAGAGCTAGCATGACTTTTGCAACGCTTGCCATCGGTGCGGCTTTTTGCTCGCCTTTTGTTGCCACAACACCGTAGCCAGTCACGCCCAGAGCCTGTTGACCATACACAGACCAAGCAATATTAGGGGGTGGGTCAACCAGTTTTTGCTGAGCAATCGTGTAGCTGGGCTTCAGCTTTGGTAACGGACGACTGATAGCCCAAACTGAATAACCAGCGCCACACAGAATCAATATAAGCAAAAGCGCTAACCACTTTCTCATACTAAAATTATCTCACAATTGGGCTCAAACAGAGTACAATGATTGACCATGAGACGTGTTACTACTTTTTCTGAAGCCAACAAACAGTTGCAACAATTTGTGCCTCCGGCACTGAGTGATAGAAAGTACAGCCTAGATACCATGAAGCTTCTGATGCAGCATTTAGGAAATCCACAAGATAAGGTACGGGTGATTCACGTTGCGGGAACTTCTGGCAAGACATCAACTTGCTACTACATCGCAGCCATGCTTCATGCCTCGGGCAAGAAAGTTGGTCTGACGGTTTCGCCGCATATTGATGAGATAAATGAGCGCGTTCAAATAGGCATGAAGCCGCTTGATGAAAGCAATTTTTGCCAGAAATTACAGGAGTTTTTGCAAATAATCGACGATAGCAAACTGTCGCCGTCGTACTTTGAAGTCTTGGCGGCATTCGCGTACTGGGTATTCGCTAGCGAACAAGTTGACTATGCAGTTGTCGAAGTCGGACTTGGTGGTCTTTTAGACGGCACAAACGTGGTTACTAGGGCAGACAAAGTGTGTGTTATCACTGACATTGGCTTGGATCATACTCATATCTTGGGCAGTACGCTTCAAACCATCAGTTTACAAAAAGCTGGCATTATTCAGCCTAGCAATGAGGTATTTTTGCATCAGCAGGACAAAGCAGTCATGCATGCTGTCAACAGGGTTTGCCAGCAAAAGCAGGCTCACATGAACGAAGTGCCTGAATCTGATCCCCCGCTTTCCTTGCCGTTGTTTCAGCGCCGAAACTGGACATTGGCACGTGGAGTTTTTGAATATCTTGTCGGCAAACTGCCAACCAATGTTATCGAATTCTCCGTCCAGACAATTGTGCCCGCGCGGATGGAAATTATTGAACGAAGTGGCAAAATAGTTATTATTGATGGCTCGCATAATGAGCAAAAACTGCATGCTTTGGCACAAAGTCTATTGGAGCGCTTTCCAGATCAGCCAATTGCTGCGCTGGTCAGTTTTGGCCACAATAAAGAAGCTACAATATCTAGCAGTACTAATGAACTGACAAACTTTGCTAGCCACATAATATTCACCAAATTTCATATGGGTCAGGACGAATATCGCACGGCTTTAGAGCCCTCTGCGCTAAAGCGTGTTTGTGCAGAGCATGGCTTTTACGATGTGGCTATGCAGCCCAATCCCGAAGAAGCACTCGGGGATTTACTGCATCGACCAGAGAAAATCTTGCTAGTAACAGGCTCGTTTTACTTGCTAAACCACATCAGACCTCTGCTGATGGCATAAGAGCTAATTGTAATATTGCCCTTGTAGAGGCATAATACAGACAACATAATCAAAGGATATTTAGTCATGAAGGAAAAAGATTCAAAATCTCCAGTAAGTTCATTTGCTTTATTCGACAAGAGCTCACAAATCGTCAGGCGAAACCTAAAGGTTTTTGCGATTTTATATATCATACCGCTGTTACAAACAATCGGTAGTTGGTCAGATAAGCGTTCCAAAGAAACAGATACTTTTACTAATCCGTTTGCTGGCAGCCCAGCGTCGGTGGTTGCAGTTATCGTTGGTTTTGGCATAATTTTTGCGCTCGTAGGTCTTACTCTGTTTTGGCTTTATCAAACAATGATTTTTGCTGCCGAGACCGAGGCTTCAAAAGGAGGAAAAGTTACATTTAGCCATTTATGGCAGATGGCAAAAAAATACGCCCTTCGTTTGCTAGGATTGGTAATAGTTATTAGTCTGTTGATATTTGGCGGTTTACTGTTACTAATCGTACCGGGGTTCATTATGGTTAGGCGCTACATTTTGGCACCCTATGCCATGATAGACAAAGATCTAACCATCAGGCAGGCGATGGAATACAGTGCCAAGATATCAAAACCCTACTCTGGTTACGTTTGGGGAGTGATTGGCGTATCAATATTGATTGCTCTAACTGGAGTCATCCCTTTCATCGGCGGTCTAATAGCCCTAGTACTAGGCATGCTATATTCAGTTGCGCTAGCACTGCGTTACCGAGAGCTAAAACAATTGCACAAATAATACATGATTAGATTCATTGCTGCCCTAGATAGCAAGCGAGGCATTGCCAACGATCACGGTATACCTTGGCAGGGCAAGGTGCCAACTGACGTTGCCCAATTTCGTGCCAAAACTATTCACAGTAATGTACTCATGGGTTATGGCTGGTACAAAGAACAGAAAGAACCCTTGCCAGATAGACGTAACTTTGTAGCGACCTCAAACCCAGAACCCTTGCGCTCAGGCTTTGAGCGGGTGACAGACGCCAGAACTTTTTTGCAGGATTTTTCTGGAGATATATGGGTAGGTGGCGGTGCCGCATTATTTGAAAGCACCCTAGATCTAGCCGATGAATTACATTTGACGCATCTGGACGGGGATTTTGATTGCACCAAATTTTTCCCAGAATTCGAAGATAAGTTTACGCTGGTAGAAAAATCTGAACCAATCACCGAAAACGGCATCACATATCACTTTGCTCGGTATCAAAGAATATAGGGTGTAGCATGATATTGTCCAATGGTAGATTCACCCATAATGTGAGAGGTCTAGTCTAGGCAGTAGTCACTGCAATAATATTGTCCACGACTACTTCCAGAGGTTGCATGGAGTCGATAGTGATCGCACCAAGCCCCGTATACTGGGCTTCTCTTTCCAGATTTACTCTAATAGTTTGTTCAACCTGCCATTCTTCGTTCCCCCAGTCAACTTCTCTGGGGAGTTTAAACCGTTCGCGTATCGTTTCTTCGTTAGTTGCCAACCATATAACGTAATCACTGGCTTCAATAATTGCTTGAGGGTCTCTCAATGTACCACAAAGATAAATCTGTCGTTCGTTTGCTCGGTCACGGAAACGCTCTAGCGTCCCATCAGTTAATTTCCATATGTGTGTGGCAAGCATTTCGGGTGTGACTTCAAGTTCGTTGAAGCCACCAACGTATTTACCAGATGCTAGATTGTGCCAACCGCCGATACCGGTGTGTTGTGGGTCATCTGTGTCGTGTGCTTCATAGCCACGGGCTGATAACTCTCCACAGATGGCAGTCTTGCCAGAAGTAGGCGCACCTGTAACGTAGATTAGCGACATAAATATACAATACAATGAGTACAGAATATTTCAAACCTTGAGAGTCATCGCAGCTGCTGCTCGAGCTATTATTTACTCGTGGCAACTACCAAGTCATACGCCTTAATAGCTGAGCATCTGTTTATATTTTGGCTTTCCTGAAGTCTGGTTTTGCAAGGTAAAACCAAGACGTACAAATGGTCAAAACAATTAGCGTAAGTAGTGCCCCAATGTGTGGAATCAGTGCTACCAGCAGCAAACATATGGACCACCCCATAAAACCGCGAGAGTTGTAATTGCCCAGAGAGGCTTTTTGCCTCAAGCCAACCACCAAGCTAAATGTTGCTAAGACCGAGAAAATTATCGCTAGACTGGGTGCCACTTGGAAAGTCGATACCACCTGCTTTAGCCCAAAGTTCCCACTGGCAGATAACAGCAAAATATAGCCAAGAAATATCGCTAGGCTTTTGCTGACAGGCAGAGCAGCAGTCTTGTTCTGGCGCCATTTTCTAAGCAAATGAAAGGCGAATATTGTGAAAAAGCTGGCTTGGATGCGTATCAGGGTGGTTATCAATCTGTTTTCGGGATGAAGTACATAGTCTTTGATCTCGCCGTGCAGCAAACCAGTAATAAAAACGGCGTAAAGAGAAAAAGTGATTA
>CAYGHF010000058.1:0-4599 GCA_964349795.1 uncultured Saccharimonas sp. (SeqCode)
CACCTTCAGGCGCGATGCCGAGTGGCTGGATTACTGCCTGCAAAGCATCACGAACCTCTTTACTACGAACATACCACTCAAACGCCCAAGAACTGCGTATCAAACCATCGGCCTTCAGCTGTGTTGTAATCTGCCGTGTGGATGCACCACGTTCAACAACAACCGAGACAGTACGTTGTGAAGCGTTAACGGGCTTTAAGTTCTGCATATACACTTGTCGCAAGGCAAGACCAGCACCAACAATAACCATAAAAACCGTACCTACGGCGCACACGATTCCCCACGGTAGACTTCTCTTAGCTTTTTGAGAATCAAAATTCATAGGGCAGCTCCCATATTCTGATCTAGATAATCTTGCAATATATAAGTAGCAGCAACGGCATCTACGTCTGTTTTTTCGTACTGACCTTTTCGGGATGTCAGCTCTGTGACAGCTTTTTGACTAGTGTTTGCTTCATCCTGAAAATCTACGGCTACATTTCTGACATGACTCTTCAAAGCATCACTAAACTGTCTGATGTAACTTGTTTGAGCTGTATCTTCACCATGCATATTCTTTGGTAGACCAATTATTATCCGACTAACGTGCAAATCTGTGACTAGTGTACTAATAGAATCAAATATCTGACCGTCGTGCACCAGCGTAGTATGAGGTTGTGCCAAACGAGACAACGGATTAGCGGTAGCAACACCGATACGTTTTTCGCCTACGTCCAAGCAAAGATAGTTATTGTTTGCTGCCATTTGCCTGCTCAAACACCACCGTTATCTTGCTCGCCTTCTTGGGTGTGGATATGACCCAAAACGGGCTGTATTGGATGTTTACTTCCTTAACGCCGGGGCGAGCCTTGATAGCCTCGATAGCCGCACCTTTACGCTTGCCAATTATCTCTTTTTTGATGGCATCGCTATCCAGTTTAGGCCCAGCCGATACTTGGACTTGTATTTCAAACGGCAAATCGCCGTTAGGTTTCTTTTCTAGCAATTTAATAGTAGCTTTGCCGAGTCCGGTATCCTTATCTTGGATTTGCTGCTTTGACGGGTCGATCTTTTGGTTTACGTCAGCCTCGACTAGCTGCCTTAGGTCGCTTTGAGTTGCCCCTGTCATGATGTATGTCACAGCTAATGTTATAGTCGCTTCCTCGGCTTCCTCGCCAATGTTTGGTGCCGATGTGATGGTCTGCGTGGTAGCAGCTAAACTGTCAGAAAATGGCACACTCACGGCATCCGTGAACTGTTTGTTTAGCTCTGTTAGTGCTGTGGTGCGCGTTTTCTCTAGCAATAGTTGCTTAGCAGTATCAAGGTCAGACTGACCAACAGCTTTGACCAATTTGCTAGTGCCGCCCGTCATATCTGAGCCCGAGCCTGTCACATCAGAATGATCGGCATTCGAATAAGCACGCGAACTAAAATTATACTTGTCGCCAGCCAGATCAGCGGCAACTGCCACAGACTGCGACTTATCCTTATTACATTGCAGTAGACCATTAAAGGTGCTGGCGGGCACTGACACGACAGCAGTTGTTCGAAACACTACACCATTACTACTAAATGCCGACCCTACTGGCAAATCTATTGATGTGCTACTACTGTGTGGGCAGTAGTAGACCGCGATTGTCCCAGTCGCCTTGGTGCCATTGTCTTTTTGACCGGTGGTGGCAACCTTAACATTGTCGGTCTTTTTTTGCTCTTTTGAGGACACTGGAACAATGAACTTATCTTTGTCGACATTCTTGGCGCTAGGACTACCAGTCAGATTCAAAACAGAGCTAATCGTACTGGTATCTGTCTTCAATACAACCCGTGCCTTTGGCGCGACTACAAATGCCCAAATGCCAAAGATTATCAAGAAAACTCCGGCAACACTACCCAAGATTATCCATAATCGAAACTTCTCAAAGTTGGGTACTTTTAGTTTTTTGTTGCCTTTTTTGGTAGCTGACTTTTCGTCTGCTTCTTCAGCTAGCTTGGCTTCGTCGTAGTCCACATCTATTGTCTCTTCTTCTACGACTGGGAGGTGTTCATCGCCAGCAAGTTTGCCAATTGGCGTCTTGGGATCAACTGGTTTGTCAACATCATCGCTAGCAGCTTCAGTAATTGTCAAAGTCTCAGTCTTTCGTTCTGGCGCGGGCGGTATAGTTGGTTTGCTCTGCAAGGTCTTGGCAACATGTAGACCAACCGCGCCAGCTAGCGGCAGTAGTGCAGCTTCAGAAGTTATCAGAACAACGTTCTTTTTGTCTGCTTGAGCAGCTCGTTTGAGTAGCTTCATATTGACCGTGCTCTGCAATACGGCAGCCCGCTTTGGCAACACAAGAGCGATTATCTTGCTATCACTATCTTGTAATTTCTCAATGATAGACGTTATTTCGTCGTCTACATCAATGTAAATTGTCTCTTTTTTTGGTTCTGCCATAATTGCTATGTCCTGAGCATCCTATCTATCTTTTCACGGAATGATCCGGTTGTCGTGTTGTCATCCTGCTGCAAAGTGTCTAAGCCAACACGCAATAATCCCATTGCAGTTATGAATGTATGATCGGTAACCGTGCCTGTTTTGTCAACAATACCAACCACTTGGTTTGGCTGTATGTGCTGGATGATTGGCTTACGAGTAAACGGCATTTTGGTATACCATGAAGATTGTTCGAGTTTGTCCAGCATCATGTCTAGGCTTGAGCCGCCGCCGCAGAGCAGTAAACGGTGAGGCAAATGATCAAGGCTAGTAAACTCACCCAACGCCAATTCGACTCCGCCGAGCCAAACATCCAAAGTCTTGTCTAAAGCCTTTTCTATACTTGGTAATTTTTGACTGGGTATTTTGTTTGTTCCAATAGCAAGTTTTATTTCCTCGGCCTGAGTAAAGCTAATGTCCATGGCACGTTCGACTGACCTAGTGAAAGCTCTACCGCCAATTCCAAACATTTTTGTGCCCTGTACACCGCCCTCGTTTACCACAGCAATGTCAGTTGTACCACCGCCAACATCCATCAGAATAGCGCTCATCGTAGCGTTTGGATCATCACCAATAACTGAGCGTGAGACAGCAAATGGTTCAGCTGCAACTGCCAGCAGGTCAAGATCAAGGTCGTGTGCTGTTCGCTCCAGCGCTCCAATATGAATCATCGGCGCAAAAGCCGTGTAAAGCTGCACGACCACTTCTTTGCCCTGAAACCCAACAGGGTTGGTCACAGCGTAACCATCTATTTCTATACGTACCAGCGCACTGTTCACCAAACGAATGTCTATTTCTTTGCCGCCCAGTTCCCAAGCAAGCTGCTGCTTTGCCTTAGCTTCAGCGCGTTCCTGCAATAGTTCGATGATGTGTTCTACTTCTGTTATATCGAGTGCTTTCTCGGCATTCTTGCGGTTAAACTTGACCGTTGTTGTTGTACCTTTAACCAGCTCACCTGCAATGCCAAGTACGGCAGTTCGGACACTCACACCAGATTGTTGTTCAGCTTGGTTCAAGGCAGCGTTGCAATTTGCTACCACGGCAGATATGTCCGATATAGCTCCAGCCTGCATGTCGTTGTAGTCTTGGTGGGCTCGTCCAACGCCTATGATATCCAGTTTGTCGCCATTCACTTTGGCAACCAAAGCTTTAACAAACTCGGTACCAATATCAAGACCAACGATGTACTGACCCTTACTATCGATTTTTTTGGTGTTTGTTAGAGAGCTCGAAAGGCTCTTCAATTTCTTGAGCATAAGTGTTTCAATTATAGCACAGGACAGGGGTGATGTGACCAAGCAAATCAAAGATATTCAGGACGTGGTAGCACAATCCACGTTCGAACGAATGGTTCAGACACTAAACCCCTCTCCTCCCTAGCTCGTACTTTTTTCGTCACTAACGATTCGGCATAGTCGCCAGTAACGTGTGGCGCCACTACTACCTCAAGCGAATCATCATCGAGCCACCGCGGACAGTGATTTACTTCGGCCAATAGAGCAAGCGACTGCACAATGATGTCAAGATTCGGTTTATCGTCTTCGGCCAATACCACTCTGACCATATTTGGCTCGTGAAAGCTGACCTCCATGGCTATTGCTGCAGTACGGCTTTGATGCGGCGGATGCCGGCAGAGCTGGCCTCTTCTTTGAGGATCTTGAAGTGTTTCGTATCTTCTGCAAGCTGCAAAGTGTGGTCAACGTGCGGACCACCACAGATTTCAAAGCTAAACGGCTTGTCCTCGCCATCAGCCTGCATGTTATAAACTTTTACGGTGTCGCCGTAGCGGTCGCCAAACTGCCCGAGAGCATGTTTATCGTTGATAGCAACATCTGTAGGATATTCTTTCCACGTCACTTTTAGGTCTTTGGCAATTTGCTCGTTCACAATGTCTTCTACTTGCTTCAGCTGCTCTGGCGTAACTTTTTCGGGGTGGCTAAAGTCAAAACGCAGACGTTCTTCAGTAATATTGCTGCCACGCTGGATAACGTGATCGCCCAAAACATCACGTAGTGCCTGATACATCAGGTGCGTCGCCGTGTGGTATTTCTTGTGCTGCAATGTTTGGCCACCCAAACCACCCTTAAACGTACCCTTAGAAGCCGTCTGACTGCGTTGGCGCTGCTCGGCCATTTTTGACTCAAACT
>CAYGHF010000059.1:0-4416 GCA_964349795.1 uncultured Saccharimonas sp. (SeqCode)
GCCATATCCTGTCTCTAAAGTTTGATCCGAACGATCGTCGTTGCCCCAAGCCGAAAGTAGTGTCGAGTGGCATACAGCAAGTCCGCTAACAATCATACGGCCTCCCACGCCAATTCCAGCAACCACTTCCTCCTCGAATCCTGCCTGACGCAATCGGCCATAAAGAGCATTCGAGGCCAGTTTTAAGTCGGCACCCTCACTCAAACCAACACGTAAGTCTACGTACCAGTTCGAAAAATCACCACCTCTAAGCTCTACTGGGTCGTCGTGCCACTCAATTGCAGTCTGATTTAGCCGAGCAGCTAAAGCTTCGACTTGTAGTTGATTGTGGGCTGCAAATATACTCATGATTTGGAGTTGCGTGCCGCCTGAATTACATTTTCAAAAAGCGCACACACAGTTAATGGGCCGACACCGCCTTTTTCTGGTGTGATTGTGATGTTTGGCAGATTGCGAACACTGGCAGCTACATCACCGACTAGCCCATTGCTGTCTGTGGCTACGCCGGCGTCTACTATTGCCGCTTCTGGATTTACCATGCCACTTGTAATTAAACCGGGCACACCAGTCGCGCACACCAGAACGTCAGCATGTCTAGTTATTTCTTTCAAATCAGCTACTTTTTTGTCTACAATCGTAACGTCAAAACCAGAATGCTGCCACATCTTTGCCAGTGGTTTGCCTACTAGTCGTCCGTGCCCAACAATGACTATTTTTCTGCCCTGCAACTCTACATTGTAGCCGGTTAGTAGCCAGTTGATAGCCATTGGCGTAGGCGCATCAAACCCTGACCCATACACCACACCGCCCTGTTGACTGGACAAGCCAGCCAAGCCGGCGGGTTCACGGCGAATCGCTGTGTCAGTTTGGCTGCGAGACTCACTCTCCGTACCACTTGTACGCTTCGTTCGTTTCTCGCCACTTCCTTGCGCTTCATCCGCGTGTAAGGGCCATGGCGCACTCGAATCTCTGAGTCCATCTACATCCTTTTCTGGAGCGACTGTATTCAAGATTTCATTTGTTTGAGAAGTATCTGGCAATGGAATTTGCACAATTATTCCATGAACAGTGTCATCTTTATTTAGTTTTTTTATCACATCTATGGCTTCTGACTGTCCAATGGTCAACACTTCTACATCCACTAAAATATCCGAGCCATAGCTAGACTTGAGCCGCATGTAACTATCTACCACAGGATCTGGATTTGTACGAATAATGACTAGCTTGGGCACAATTCCGTTTGCTTGTCGTAGACTTCGCACGGCTTTGGCTTGGCGTTCTTTGATAAATCCGGCTAGGTCGGAACCATTGAGAGATTTCATTTAATTCCATCTGTTAATTTGGAGGGCCAGCGGGGACTTGAACCCCGGACACCCTGCTTAAGAGGCAGGTGCTCTAACCAGCTGAGCTACTGGCCCATAATTTGTAGTTTATTCGTAAGGTTCATCGCACTTCTGATGCTAGGTTGTTTGTAGCTGGTCAGAGCACAAATGCTCATTTCTATTTTTGCAGCAAGCTGCGCCAGCTGAGCTGCTAGCCTAAAACAGGGTAAATATAGCAGGTTACCTCTGTTTTTACAACCCCGCTGCCCCGCAATAGGCTTGTGCTTGCAAAAAACTTCGATTACTTAATAATTAGTTACTATGAGCATGGACATACCAAATTCAGATGAGAAATTAATAACAACTGAAATAGAGCGTAAGTTTGTTATTGATACGCTACCTGCTGGTCTAAATCTTGACGCCTTTCCTAGAAAAAAGATTGACCAAGGCTACCTATCTAATACTAATGAAGCAGCCATCAGGATTCGACGGAAAGGTGACAAGTTCTTTTGGACATTCAAGAGCGCACCTAGTGGACATGCGACTGAACGTGTAGAGCTAGAATGCGAAATAACTCCGCAGCAATTCGACACAATGTGGCCTGGAACTGCAGGCAAACGGCTCGAAAAAACCCGATATGAAATACCCCACGGGAGTCACACCATTGAGTTAGACATATTTGAAGGTGACAACGCTGGGCACATGTTAGCTGAAGTAGAGTTTGTCTCTACGTCGGACGCAGACATGTTTACACCTCCTGAGTGGTTTGGCGCCGACGTAACTGCCGACAAAAGGTTCGGGAATGCAACTATAGCCGAAGCCGGATTCCCTACTGAAATTTAGTTGCAATAGCATCGCAGCAGGCCCTCCAAAACGCTTATGTTGAAACTCCTCAATCCGAGGAGTTTTTCTTTGGTATACTCTGAACATGAAGATTTTATATGTACGACATGGAAAAAGTACTGCAAATGCAAGTGGCACCGTAGGAACACCCGATGCCCATCTAGCCGAAGAAGGCATTGAGCAAGCACGTGTTACAGGACAGGACTTAAAGGGTCACGGAGTCACAAATATTGTTTGCTCATCTTTTATAAGGGCACAACAAACTGCTGAGATTATTGCTGGCGAGCTCGGTATTCCTATTAGTGACATAGAAGTTATTGATCAACTTCATGAGCGACGTATGGGTGAATTAGAAGGTAAGCCAAAGCAGCATGAAACAGAATATTTCTATAATAATGATACTGAAAATGGATTTGAATCCCAAAATGACCTGATTGCACGCATGCATGTGGCTATCGAAAAGGTTAAGGCAACAGCGACAAAAGCGGAAGGTACTACTGTCGTGGTTGGTCATGCGACCTCAGGTTTCTATTTCTTGCAAGTTGCTAAAGGCAGAACAAGGTTTGATGATTTTGATCCGATTAACCAAATGAGTAACACTGAGTTCATTGAAGTTGAGCTTGCGTAAATAGATATGCAATGGCTTCTATGCTGACCCTCCAATACAAATGTTTCAGCTGCGAGCGAAGAGAGTGCTTTTTGGAGAAATAATTGCTGTACAGGACTATAATAGTAAGTAAGATAACAAGGAGGCTCCATGAAAGAAGATAATAAAATCCTTAAGCTTGTTTATACGTTTTTCTTAGGCCTGCTGGTTGCCATATTCCTTGGCGTCGGGATCAACACATTCTACGCCGGTCCAAAAATGCCAGACTACCCTATAGAGCTCAATAACTACGGAAAAGAATTATCGGATCAGCAGCTTGTCGTCCAGCGAGATTGGGACAATAAAATGGAACAACACAATAAAGATATGCGACCCTACAACCGCAACGTCTCTATTATTACGCTGCTAGGAGCAGTAATCTTCCTTACTATTAGCATGGTGTACGAGAAAAGAATCAAAATCATATCTGACGGTGTGATGCTGGGTGGGTTATTCACCTTGTTATACAGCTTGGGTCGCGGATTTGCATCAGAAAATAGCAAGTACGTTTTCTTGGTGGTATCCGTTGGGCTCGCCATTGTGCTATACCTTGGTTATCATCGATTTGTCCGTGACAACCAACCGGCTGCGACTGCGTCTAAAAGGAAAAAGTAATAATTCATTAGCTGCACATCGCAACACAATCACCGCAGCCTAAATAATCTCCTTAAGGCATGGTCATGTTAGGATTTTGTATTTGGTATATACTCCAAGTATGAGAAAAGTATATTCACAAAGCGGGTTTGCGCATGTCTGGCTGATACTTTCGGTTGTTTTTAGCATAGTTGCGGTAACACTGGTGGGTTTTCGTGTACTTGGCAAGAAGAACGGCTCATCATCAAACCCAGTGTCGACCATAGTCAATAAAATTACCGGCTCGGAAGATAAAGAAGAAACCCAACGCAACAGCTGGCTGAGCAAGTGTGAAACAAACGACCGCAAGCCTATGACTCGCCTGCCAATGAATATGTCAGATGTAGCCAGCTTTACACCATACGGGATAACTGCTGGGGCACACGTGACACCAATTGATCATTTGTATTTTTACCCCAAAGAGTCGCCAAGGGACAAGTACCCCGTCTACGCCATGGCAGATGGCTACATTGTGGAAGTCAGCTCACGTGGCGTACAAGTTGACACTGGCAATGCCAGACCACCAGAATATCGAATAATATTCCAACATTCCTGCCAAACTGTGAGCTACTTTGACCTTGTTACCAAACTGGATGATTCAATCAAAAAAACGGTCGGCGAACTTAAAGCCAACGACAGCAAAGCTGGACTGCGCATTCCAGTAAAGGCAGGGCAAGAAATAGGACGCATCGGTGCGCAATCCCTAGACACCGCTGTATATAACTTTTCTATGACCCTAAAAGGTTTTATAAGCCCCGACTTATATAAAGGAGAGTTTTGGAAAGTCCACACTGACGACTTTTTCAGCTACTTTAGCCAAGCCGACCAAGACCAAATGCAGGCCAAAAATAGTCGAAAAGTGAAACCATACAGCGGCAAGATCGACTATGATCAGGCAGGCAAGCTGATTGGAAATTGGTTCAAGCAAGGCACGAACGGTTACGCCGGACCAGATGAATATAAAAACAAAGC